>JAILIG010000104.1 GCA_024695445.1 Oscillospiraceae bacterium | reverse complement strand
CTATTGTATCCGCCGGAACTGCTTTTCGATCTGATATTTGGAGAGCAGAAACAGCACGGGGCGGCCGTGGGGGCAATGCCGGATGCGGTCGTCGTTCCAGACCTGTTCGGCCAGCGACTGCAGCTCCTCCGCCGTATTGTGCGTACCGGCCTTGATTGCGGCCTTGCACGCCAGATCGTGAAATTTGTCATCGAGCATATGACGGTCGGGCTGCATCAGCTCCATGCGGCAGCCGTCCGCGAGCTCGGCGGCGAGCTGATCGAGGTCCAGTCCCGCGCAGCTCATCGGAATGCCGGTCAGCTGCACGACCGGTGCCTCGGAATAATCAAAGGTAAAGCCGCAGGCAGAGAGCGTTTCGGTATGCTCCTGCAGGGCGCTGATCTCATCTGCCGTCAGCAGGATGCGCACGGGGTTGAGCAGGCTTTGCCGTTCGCGGCAGACTCTCTGCCGGAACCGCTCAAAGAGAATGCGCTCATGCGCGGCGTGCTTGTCGATCATCACGAACTGCTCGCCGGCCTCTGCCAGCACATAGTTTTCAAACAGCTCCCCGATCACGCGGATCGGCGACTTTTTGATTGCCGAAATGGCTTCGTTGCGCTCATGCGGTTCGTCGGGCAGCTCTGCGGCGGGAGCGGGTGCCGGAACCGGTTCCGGTACGGGGTTTTCGTGCGGAACCTCCGGCTTCGCGGCGGCCTGACCGGTCAGTGCCGGAAAGGCCTTGAGCGCTTCTGCAAACGCCGCGGACACCGGCGGATTCTGCCGGACGGGCGGCAATTCCCCGGCCGGTGCGGGCGGTACGGCGGCCGGCCTGACTGCCGGTGCGGCTGCGGAAGCAGGCTTTGCTTCCGGACTTTCTGCCGGCTGTACCGCGGGCTGTGCCGGCTGCGGCGCGGGCTGCTCCGTCTGCTGCGGAATCAGCGGGGCGGGCGTATTGTCGTCCATGCCCGCGACCGGCGCATACCAGTCGGTTTTCGGGCGGGACGGCGCCCCGCCCTGCGGCTGCGGCATCTGGAATTCATAGATCAGATGATTTTGCTGCAGGGCGCTCATGACGGCGAAATAGACCGCCTGAAATACCCGCTTTTCATCGGAAAAGCGCACCTCGGCCTTGGTCGGGTGCATATTGACATCGACCGTGCGCGGCGAAATGGTCACGCGCAGGACGCAGGCGGGGTATTTGCCCGTCATAATCAAGGTCTGGAACGCCTCTTCAATCGCGGAAATCAGCGTGAAGGAGCGCACCGACCTGCCGTTGACAAAGAAGAACTGATGTGCGCGGTTCGGGCGGGCGTACAGCGGCTTCATGACAAAGCCGTCCACGGAGATGCCGCCCTCGGCTTCGCTGCCGCGGTAGTTCACGGGGAGCAGGTCGCGGGCGAATTCTCTGCCGAAAATCGCGTAAATCGCGGAATACAGCTCGCCGTCGCCGGGCGTGACAAATTCCGTCTTATTCTCGCGGATGAGCCGGAACGAGATCTCCGGATGCGACAGCGCAATTTTCTGGAACACAGCCGAAGCGGCATTTCCCTCGGCGGTATCGCGCTTCAGAAAGCCCGCCCGCACGGGGACATTGTAAAAGAGGTCGCGGACAACGACCGTCGTGCCGCAGGGGCAGCCGCTCTGCTCGCAGAGGACCTCCTCGCCGCCCTCGATGATGTAATGCGTGCCGTATTCGGCGCCCTGCTGTCTGGTCAGCAGCTCGGTGCGCGAGACCGCGCAGACCGAGGCCAGCGCCTCACCGCGGAAGCCGAGCGTAAAGATGCTTTCGAGGTCGGCTTTTTCGGCAATTTTGCTGGTGGCGTGCCGCAGAAACGCGGTTTTCACCTGGTCGGGCGCGATGCCGCAGCCGTCGTCGGTGACGCGCAGATAGACCGTTCCGCCGCGCTTGAGTTCGGCGGTGATGCGTTTGGCGCCGGCGTCAATCGCGTTTTCGGTCAGCTCCTTGAGCACGGACGCGGGGCGCTCGATGACCTCGCCGGCCGCGATCAGCTCTGCGATTTCCTTTGGTAACACATGAATTTCAGGCAAGACGAACCCCCTTCTTTATGAATGCGAAATGCGGAATGTGGAATGCGGTATCCGCCGCCGGATTAGTGCAGCATGGAGGTCAGATCGTTGAGCAGCTCGCGGCATTCCGCGTCAGACAGCTCCCCGACATGGGTTTTGGCAAGCTGCGCGATGATCTGCGATTCGCTGTCGGCGGCAAAGCTCATCTGTCCGCCGGACTGCGCCGCCATTTTCTGCGCGTGCGCTTCCTTTTCCGCCTTCGACTGCGCCTCCATTTCGGTCAGCAGTGCTCTGGCACGGTTTGTCACCTGCGCGGGAAGTCCCGCGAGCTTTGCGACCTCGATGCCGTAGCTGTCGTCCGCCGCGCCGTCCACGATTTTCCGCAGGAACCGGATCGTGTCGCCGTGCTTTTTGACCGCAACGCTCAGGTTCCGGACGCCGTCGCACTGTCCCTCCAGCATGGTCAGCTCGTGGTAATGCGTGGCAAAGAGCGTCTTGCAGCCGATTTTTTTGCCGGAGATGAACTCCGCAACGGCTCTTGCGATGCTGATGCCGTCAAAGGTCGAGGTGCCTCTGCCGACCTCGTCGAGAATGACGAGGCTGTTTGGTGTGGCACGCTTTAAGATATCCGAGACCTCGTGCATCTCGACCATGAAGGTCGATTCGCCGGCGGTCAGGTCGTCCGAGGCGCCGACACGCGTGAAGATCGCGTCCACAACGGAGATTCTCGCATATGCGGCCGGCACGAAGCTGCCCATCTGCGCCATCAGGACGATCAGCGCAGTCTGCCGCATATAGGTCGATTTGCCGCTCATATTCGGCCCCGTGATGATCGCCAGACGGTTTGCCTTCTGGTCGAGCAGCACATCGTTCGGGACAAAAACCGTGTCCGTCAGCATCTGCTCGACGACCGGATGCCGTCCGCCGTGAATCTCGATTCTGCCGTCTACGGCGATTTCCGGCTTGCAGTATTCGTTTTCCAGTGCCGTCAGGGCGAGCGAGCAGAGGACATCGACCTGCGCGACGGCGGCTGCCGTCTCCTGCACGGTCTTGAGCTGTGCGGCGAGGAATTCCCGCAGCTGCGAGAAAATCTCCGCTTCCAGCGCCAGCGCCTTGTCCTTGGCGCCGACGATCATGTTCTCTGCATTGCGCAGCTCCTCGGTGATGTAGCGCTCACAGTTGGCGAGCGTCTGCTTGCGGATCCACTCTGCCGGCACCTGCTCGTAATACGAGCGGGACACTTCGAGGAAGTATCCGAACACGCGGTTATAGCCCGTTCTCAGGTTCTTGATGCCGGTGCGTTCACGCTCGCGCTCGACGATCTCGCTGATTAAATCGGTGCCGTGCGTCATCGCATGGCGCAGGCGGTCGAGCTCCGCATGGAAACCGTCGCGGATGACGCCGCCGTCCTTGATCTGCACGGGCGGCTCTTCGACCAGCGCACGCTCGATCAGGTCGGAGATCTCATTGAGCGGGGAGATTTCGGATTCCAGCTTCTGCAGCAGCTTGGAAGCGCTGAGCTTTTGCAGCAGCGCCTTGATTTCCGGTAATTGCAGCGCCGTCTGCGAGAGGGCCTTCATGTCCCGCGGCGTCGCCTTCTGGAACATCACTCTGGACATCAGCCGTTCGAGGTCAAAGACCTTGTCCAGCAGCTCGCGCAGCTCGGTCATCGTGACGGACTGCCTGGTCAGCAGCTCGACGGCATTGAGCCGTTCCATGATTCTCGCGGGCGCGGTCAGCGGCTGCTCCATCCATGTCCGCAGCATCCGCCGGCCCATTGCGGTTTCCGTGCGGTCGATGACGCCGAGCAGCGAGCCCTTTTTCTCGTGGGAGCGCAGGGTTTCGGTCAGCTCCAGATTGCGTCTTGCGGACGCATCCAGCGCCATGATGCCGTCCTTGCCGTGTACGGTGATCTCCGTAAACCGCCCGACCAGCGCCCGCTGTGTCTCGGCGATGTACTGGAACAGGCCGCAGCAGACGGCGGCATCGCAGCCATTCTCGGAGAGTCCCAGTGTCTGCATCGCGTCCGCGTCAAACTGTCTGAGCAGTGTCTCGCGCTGCTTTGCGGGCGAGAAGCAGTCCTCGTCGCGCAGCGTGACCATGCAGCTCGTGCGGGTTTTCAGAAAGTCCGCGACGGGCTTGTAATCGAGAAAATCCTTTGTAATGAGCAGCTCCGCGGGGCGGTAGCGGTCCAGCAGCGAGATGATCTCGTCGGTTCTGCCCTTGCCCTCTGCGCGGTGCAGGTTGACGGCGCCGGTCGAGATATCCGCGGCACAGAAGGCGATCTCCTCGCCCTCGCTCCGCACGGCGGCCAGGTAGTTGCAGCTGGACTCGTCCAGCATCGAGGATTCGATCAGTGTGCCGGGCGTGACGACGCGGATGATGCCGCGCTCGACCAATCCCTTTGCCAGCGCCGGATCCTCCATCTGCTCGCAGATTGCGACGCGGTAGCCGAGGCTTACCAGCCGTTTGAGGTACTGCTCATAGGCGTGATACGGCACGCCGCACATCGGCGCACGCGTCGGCAGACCGCAGTCCCTGCCGGTCAGCGTCAGCTCCAGCAGCTTCGAGACCAGAATCGCGTCGTCGAAGAACATCTCGTAGAAGTCGCCGAGCCGGAAGAACACGATCGCGTCGCCGGATGCGTCCTTGACAGCGAGATACTGCTGCATCATCGGCGAGAGCTTCGAGCGGTCAAATTCCATAATCTGCTCCGTTTCTCCGGTTTAATGGCAGCCGCCGCAGGAAGCGCAGTTGCCCGTGCAGGATGCTGCGGCGTCCGGATCATAGGTGTCGGGATCCTGTCCGGCGGCGCTCATCGCAATGACGCGGTTGATGCCGTCCAGAAGCTGCTCAAAGGCAGCTCTTGCGCCCTGATAGGCAGCCATCGAGCTGTTTGCCATGATCTGCCCGTACAGCGCCTTGACTTCTCCGTCGAGCGCATCGGCGCGGTCGGCGTCGGGCTGCTCCTTCTCCTGCTCGTGCTGCAGATCGAGCCGCTTTAAGTTGAATTCCGCGATGAGCTGCTGCAGCGCCTCGTCGCCGTCATTTTTCTCCGCCGCTGCGCGGAAGTTCAGATAGGTTTCATCCTGCTGAAGGGCCTTTCCGAGCGCCTTCGCCATTTCCATGAGATCTGCCATTGTACCGTTACTCCTTCTGTTTTATTCCGTAATGATTTTCACACCGAGTCCGGTGAGACTGTCGAGCTGCTTCTGCTGCTTTTCCGCAGAGAACCGGCATCCGGTCGCGGGCAGCAGCAGAGAGGACTGCATTCCGCAGGCTCTGGCGCCCTTGGCCGTCGCGCCCGCACATCCGCAGAGGTCGAGCCCGCAGATGACTGCCTCGGTATAGTATTCCCGCTGCATCTTCCGCTTGAAATCCGCGTTGGAAAACGAATCGGGCATCTGCTTTTCGTAGAAGAGATCCGAGACGATGTGCAGACCGCCGTAGAGCGCAGCACCCGGCGTTCCCGCGAGCGAAAAGCCGAGAAACTTTTTCGTCAGAAAGTTGTTCGGGATGATCTCCGAGATGTAAAATACATCAAAATACTGGCTCACATACCGGTCGATTGCCTGATTGACCGCCCCCACCAGCGATGCGGTGTCGTAGGAAAATTTCGGGAGCCGCTGCTCCCACAGATAGTCGTTCTGCATATCGACGACGATCAGTGCGCGTTTTTCACCCATGGGAATCCTCCTTTTTCAAACCGTTTCGCCGGTCAGCGCCCAGCTTTTCGCGCCTGTGATGCGCACGCGGACAAACTGTCCGACTGCGGAAGCATCGCCTGTCACCGCGACATTGCGGCAGGCTCTCGTGCGTCCGACCAGCAGGCCTTTTTCCTCATCATATTTTTCGGCGAGCATGACGGTCTCCCGCCCGATGAATTTCTGATTGCAGCGCGCCGTGATCCCGCGCTGGGTTTCGAGCAGAATCCGCATCCGTTCAGAGATTTCCGCCTCGGTGCTGACCTGCTCCATTTCCGCGGCGGGCGTACCGCTGCGCGGGCTGTAAATGAAAGTGTAAAGATTGTCATATCCGACATAGCGGATGAGGTCGAGCGTCTGCTGAAAGTCCGCGTCCGTCTCGGTCGGGAAGCCGACGATCAGGTCACTCGAAAACGCAAAATCCTCTGATTTTGACCGCGCATAGTCAATCAGCTCCAGATACTTCTGCGCGGTATAGTGCCGGTTCATTGCTTTGAGCACGGCGTCACTGCCGGACTGCACCGGCAGATGCAGGTGGTGCTCGATGTGCCGGGAGCTCAGCATCGTGTCAATGAGCTCTCTGTCGGCGTCCTTCGGGTGCGAGCTCATGAACCGGATGAAATAGTCGCCGTCGATGGCGTCCAGACGCCGCAGCAGCGCGGGAAAGCTGATTTTGCAGTCCGTTCCTCTGCCGTAGGAGTTGACATTCTGTCCCAGCAGCAGAATTTCGCGGCAGCCGGACTGCACCAGCTCCCGGACCTCCCGCTCGATCGCCTCCGGCGTCCGGGAGCGTTCTCTGCCGCGCACATACGGCACGATGCAGTAGGTACAGAAATTATTGCAGCCGTACATGACCGGCACGCTCGCCTGAAACACCCCGTCCCGGACGGTCGGGAGCGACTCGTCGGGCAGACCGGCAAAGCGCAGGCCGGTTTCCGTGTGCTTCTGCCCCTGATAGGCGGAGAGAAGCGCCTGCGGGAGCTGTTCCATTGCGCCGGCGCCCAGCACCAGCGAGACATGGGGGTAAGACTTCCGGAGCAGGGCGCGGACCTCGTCCTCCTCTGCCATGCAGCCGCAGAGCCCGATGACCAGGCGCGGATTGCGTTCCTTCAGCGGCTTCAGGGCGCCGAGGCGTCCGATGACGCGGGACTCGGCGTGTGCGCGCACCGCGCAGGCGTTAAAGAGGATGACATCGGCTTTTTCTGGCTCATCGGTCAGCGTATAGCCGAGGCTGCAGAGAATGCCTTTGTATTTTTCGCCGTCACAGAAATTGAGCTGACAGCCGAAGCTCTGGACCAGTGCGCGGGGCGTGTGCGGGAATTCCGCCAGCAAAGCGCGGAGTGCATCGGCCGCCGTCCGGGCGGATTCTGACATTTGCATCTTCCTTTCGGTATGGCCGGTGCAGCGGGACACTGCACCAAACTATATTATACCACAACACAGAAAAAAAAGCAACCGTGCGGGGGCGGCGGAAAGCGGACAGCCGAGGCGCTGAGATACAGGGGGAAGTGCGGCGTGAGGCGCGGGGGGATGTCCCGCTGTGCAGAGGGGACGAAGGCCGCCAGTACCCGGAAAAGCATTGACAATCCTGCGGAAAAAGGGTATAATTAATACGAACGCGCAGCAGGTTTGCCGTGTTCGCAAGAATGATTTGTAAGGATGGTAGCACGATGAAAAATTATTTTGATCTGACCGGACAGGTTGCGGTCGTCACCGGCTGCTCGACCGGCCTCGGCGTACAGATGGCAAAGGCGCTCGCAAGTCAGGGCGCAAAGATCGCGGCAATCGCCAGACGGCAGAATCTGCTGGACGAAACTGCTGCCGCCATCACGGCGGAGTTCGGCACGGAGGCCGTCGGCATTTCCTGCGACATCACCGATACGGAGCAGGTGCAGGCTGCGGTCAGGGCGGTCACGGAGCGGTTCGGCCGCATTGATATCCTCATCAACAACGCCGGCACGGGCGCCGTTGCACCGGCGGAGGACATTACCGACGAGCAGTTTATCCACGAGCTGAATGTCGATCTGCTCGGCTCCTTCAAAATGGCACGGGAGATCGCAAAGCAGGCGATGCTGCCGGCGAAGTACGGCCGCGTCATCAACATCGCCTCGATGTACGGTCTGGTCGGCAACAAAATCGCGCCCTGCGCACCGTATCACGCGGCAAAGGGCGGTGTCGTCAACATGACGCGGGCGCTGGCAGCGGAGTGGGGCGGCAAGGGCATCACGGTCAACGCGATCTGCCCCGGATATTTCTACACGCCGCTGACGGTGGATACGCTGAACTCCGAGTTCTTCCAGAACTACGCGCAGCAGATGATTCCGCTTGCCCGTTACGGCAATGAGGGCGAGCTGGACACGGCGGCACTGTTTTTCGCCTCGCCGTGCAGCAGCTATGTCAACGGCACGATCCTGCCGGTAGACGGCGGCTATACTGCCATGTAATCTGAAAACAAAAAGAGCGCTGACTGCTTTGCCAAAGAGAGCAGCCGGCGCTCTTTTTTGGCCGGCGGGAACCGGAAACGGGACTGCGGGATTTTCAGATTGCACACTTCCCTCAAACTATGATTCTTGCTTTGTTGCAGCCTTTTGCCAGGAGAAACAGCGCCGCATCCCTCAAAAAGAGAGATGCGGCTCTGCCTGCTTAATAACCCAGTGTTTCCGCGACCAGAATGACCTTGATTCTGCCGGGAACCCGCTGATACCCCGATACCGCATACGAGCAGCAGATTCTCTGCTCAGATCTGCAGCCCGCGGCCAGATCGCCGCGCAGTCCCGCACAGGTACCGCATTTCACGCAGGGCGTATCCTGCTTGAGGCGTGCCGCGTTGACCGGCGCCGCCAGAGACTTTACCCGCCGGATTGCCGCCGGAATATCCGGCACCAGCTTGTTTGCGCCCGCGACGACGATCACGGACGCCGGCCCGTAGATCAGCGCTGCGACGCGGTTTCCGTTTCCGTCCACATTGTAAAGCTCGCCGGTCTCCGTCACGGCATTGCTGCTCATCAGGTAGACATCCGACGAAAAAGCCGCCCGGTAGACCGACGGGATCTTCTCACGCGGCACGGCCTCCCGGTCGAGAAATTTGCAGTGACCTGCACGCAGCCAGTCCATGATGCCGCATTCGGCCAGCGTCATCGAGCCGCCGCAGGTTGCCGTCGCGTCCGCCGGAATCAGCTCCGAAACACGCTGCAGCGCCTCGGCCTTTGTTTTGAACCAGCAGGCATCCATGCGGTTTGCCTGAAGCGCCCTGACGGTCCGCTCAAGCCGCAGATAAAGCTGCTCCATGACCTGTTGCTGTTCGGAATATTCCATATCTGTTCCTCCTTCATTCTGCAGTGGGCTGATAAAAAAGGGGACGCTGAGTATCTGCGTCCCCTCATTTCCGTTGATCCGATCAGCCGAAGTTCATGCCGCTGTACATACTCTGATACATGAGCTGCTGATATTGGAGCAGATCGAGGCTGAGTACCTTGTATCGCTTGAATGCCCGCTTGTTCCGCTCGACATCCAGCTTGCCGGCCATGTCCTTGATCTTCTCCTCATACTTGTCGTAGTACAGTTCCTTGCGCACATTCTCGACCTGCGATTCTGTCCAGCAATCCTTGTCGGTCATGCGCTCCTTGATGTCCATTTTCATGACGATGTAGTAGCACTCTTCGTCCTTGATCAGCTCCGGCTGATCGAGCGGCGCCGCGGTATCGGCAACCCAGTTGTAGACCTTTTCGCAGGGCGTATAGGACGGCGCGGTGGTGGTCACTTCGCCGGTCTCGTCGGTTTCGTCTTCCTTCTTCTCATCACTGGAAGCGCTGGTGCTGACGGCAACGACCTTTTCCCGGTCGATTGCAAAGGCGTACAGACCGGTTGTGGTGGCTTCCGTCGTAGTGGCCTCGGTGGTCTCGTCGTTTGTCGAATCGGGAGCGGCAGCGGTGGTCGTCGTCTCTGCGGTGGAATCGCCGGCAGCGGTCGTCGTAGTTTCTTCGCCGGTGGTGTCGGGCGTCGTGGTCGTCGTGACGGAAGCCTCTTCGCCGGAAGCGGTTGTGGTTTCCCCGGTCGTGGTGGCCTCGGTGGTGGTGACCTTCGCGGTGGTAGCGGTCGTGATCGTGTTGCCGTTCTCGTCGGTCGTGGTGACTGCCGCATTGGAGAGCGAGGTGACATACTCCTCATGCTCGCGTGCGAGGTAGTCGAACTCCTCGAACAGCGCGGTACGGTCGCCCTTCTTCTTTGCCAGACGGCTGAGGTAATCCTCCGCCATCTTTTCGATCTCCGCCTTGCCGTCGGCCTTGAGCAGATTGCCCTCGCCGTCCTTCAGCGGCATTTCGATGTACTTGAAGCGGAGATGATTGTTTGCGTAGTGGTCAAAGAGCTCCTGATCCTGGACATTTTCGGAGCCGTCCTTGCCGTAGTAGGCCTTCCAGACCGCGTCCTTCTTGTACTGCGCGGTACGGATCTCACGCAGGGACTGCTCGCCGATGCCGGTCTTTTTGTAGAAGTCGGCGAAATAGGACATATCGCCCTTCACGCCGTTTTCGACGGCAGCGAGCTCCTCACCGGTGAGCGACAGGCCGAGCCGCTCAAACTCGCGGTCCACGGCGATCATTTCCTGACAGTAGGAAACGGCCTTGTTCTGGATCCACTCCTCAGCGGTGATGCCGTCGATATCGGATTTCTTCAGCATTTTGGTGAGCGCCTTTGCGGTGTCGGCGCCCTCGAAGGTCGCACCGTTTTCCATCATGACGGAAAGGGCGTCGGAATACGCAGTCAGGGCATTGAAGAGATAGACGCCTGCGCGGACATCGGTGCCGTCAACCTTCATGGCGTTTGCAGTATTTTCGCCGCAGGACGGCACGGTCAGCAGTGTGCAGACCGAGAGAGCCAGCGCAGCGGCGCGCTTGAACAGATTCATGTTTTTGTTGCCTCCTTCAGAGCACAAGAATTCATACTAATCTATTATACATGATTTTGCGGGAAATGTCCATACCCTTTTTCAAATTTTTCGCAATGTGATGAAATTTTCATCATTTTGCAGCGTATTGCCGCACTTTTTTTCTATGTCCGGCCCGGTTTTGCCGGCAGAATGTAGAATGAACAGTGAGGAGTTAGCAGTGAGGAGTGAGGAATTGCGCGGAGTCGGCAGTGCCGGCGGCCAATGATCTAAAGCTCTCCGGCAGCGGAGTGAGAATCTTTTGTCCGCTTCTCTACGGCAGAACCAACGAAAAAGCAGCCCAGAGAGCGAAAGGAGAACAACTAGGGGAAAAGGAATCAGGAAAAGAGAGCGCGAGAGAAAAACCTAAAGGGGAAGGGGGGCTGCGCAGCGTCAGCGGAGCCGCCCCTCGTCCTCTTTGGGTTTTTCTCTCGCATTCGCGCCCCGCGCCCAGCAAAAAACCCTGTCGAACATAAGATAAAGAACAAGAGACAAACGCGCTCAATTTCAGCTCCTCATTATGCGTAAGCCTATGGAGAATAAAGTATCCGCTTCGCGGATGCAATCAAAAAAGGAGGGACGCCCTCTATCGCAGGGCGTCCCCCCTCTTGCCGCTGCGCGGCAATTCACTCCCCTCGGCGGAGCTCTTTTTAAGTCCAGAGAGTTTCGCCGCCTGCGGGCGGCGACGAGGGCGCTGCCCTCGACCTGCAAGCCTTTGAAAAGGCTTGACCGAAACTTTAGTTTGGGATGCCGGTTAGTTTCCGTCAGCAACAGTTACCTCCGCCCGGAAGCGTGCAACCCTGCAAGAATTATTGTTTGAGGGATGTGTGCATTCTTGTTCGGACAAAAAAGGAACGCCCTTTTTCAGAGCGTCCCCCGCGGAATACCGCATTATTCTGCCTCAAACATATCCTTGCCGACGCCGCAGAGCGGACATTCGTAATCGTCCGGCAGATCCTCGAATTTCGTGCCCGGC
>JAILIG010000076.1 GCA_024695445.1 Oscillospiraceae bacterium | reverse complement strand
CACATCCGCGGTTTGTTCCTGTGCGGGGGAAAGCGTGCGCTCCTCCGGCTCGTAGCCCATGACCGTGGCTTCGTTGAAGCCGGTCAGCGCCAGCGAGGCGTCAAACGCCGTCACCTTGCCGTCGCCGTCCACATCGCCTGTCAGTGCTTTCGGCGTAAACGGCACAATCTTCGCGGTGGTCGCGGCAGCACGGTAGGGCATGATGTCAATCACCGTTCCGGTTTCATCCATCGGATTGAGAATTCCGCAGAACAGCGCACCGATTACCGTGACGCTGCTGTCAGCGGCAAGCGCGGCTTCCAGACGGCCGGCGTCCGCTTTCGGTGTATACAGCACATAGACCGGCTGATCCAGCCCGCTGCATTCTGCCGGCAGCGGGAAGCTGTTTTCCTTGCCGTCATCCACTATTTCTTCGCCGCCGTTTTCATATTTCCCGTAGAAGCCGAATTCCTTTGAGAGTCCTTCAATCGGCTGAAGCAGGAACTCTGCACCGGCCGGATTCCAATAGGTTGACCAGATGCCGTCCGACCATTCGACCGGAATGCCGTTCAAGCCGTCCTTTTTCAGTGCTTCAATGTTCTCGCAGGTGACTGCGACGCCTTCGTCTTGATATTCGCAGTAATAGGAGATGCAGTCTTCAGTCGGCGTTTCGGCCGGGATCACTTCATCCGGCAGACCTGCCCTTATGATTTCGGCAAGACTTTCAGCATTGCCGTCAATGTCTCCGCGCCGGTAGACGACCGTCCGCTCCGGCAGATTCATCTGCGCATCTTCGCCGTTATCCCAGAGTTCTGTGGAGATGGCACTTAGATACAAATTATGTACAATCTCTGAATCCAGCATTGTTTGAACCTCAGCATAATAATCTGAGTATTCGTTGTGATTGTTCAGGTACAGTTCCCATTCTCCGTTTCGTTCAATCGAAGCAATATCAAGCGAAGGAAAATCCTCAGGCACCGGTGTGCGGTCACACTGAAAACGGAAACAGAAGAGAGACGCTTCGTTCGGGCGGTCATCAGTACGGTAGGCATACTGAATATCTGCGCACGCAACCTCCGGAAAATACCGCAGGCAGTCAGCAAGGGTGATTTCACCATATTCATACGGACCGCACATTATATCATATCCGTCCTCTGCGGGGGTGATTTTACACTGGAGCATTTCCAGTGATTTTTCCGGGTAATGTTCAGCGCGGAGCATTTCCTTCCACTTTTCCTGCACCTTGTCCGCATCGGGCAGATTGTCTCCGGTGAGGTAAATGCGCCACGGATATTCCGGAACGAGCTGCACCCAATAGGGCTTTGTCGGCGTTAGAACCTGCATCCCGCTGTGGGGTGTGCGGAGCAGGATGCACTCGTCAAGCGTCACATTCTCCCAGCCTGCAACTCTTTCACAGAACGCCTGCTCGGTCGGGTCTCTGAAGGCAAAGCTGTCTGCATTGTCTTTGAGCGGAAGCAGCGGTGTGACTTTTATTTTCTTCAGTTCACCATAGTCAATTACACCCAGATGTTCTCCTGCCACCCATGCCGTGTCAATATCATCTCGCGCCTCCAGAACTTCGCTGAAAGCCTTGATGTATGCTATATGATCAGCATCTGAGTCTGTTTCCGGATAGCCCGGAAAGCGGGTGATGGTTTTACAGCTGACATGGTCTGTTCCGATGGCGTCCACTTCCAGCTTGTAGTTATCACCCTCAATGATATCTCCCTCTTTTACTTCAAAACCTTCGTGCATTTTCAGAACAAAACTGTGACCCGGCAGATGTCCCCTTTCCGCCCAATGCTCAATTACTGCACCGAGCACTGTGATCTGCGGATTCTGAAGCAGTTCCCGCAGCAGTTCATCGGGTTGTTCGCTTTTTTCAATCAGGAAAATATCATCATCTGCTGCCTGACAGCCATCCGGCAGAATGATGGGCGGTAACTCGACAGCGGTACTGAATTCAGCAGACAGGATTGTCTCTTTGAAATTGCTGAGCGTTGTAACACCGACCTGATACTTTTTCAGCGCATCTGCTCCGGTATCGCTCAGGACAGCAAAGCTGCTAAAACTGTCATATTCCCAATATGCCACATAGGTTGGGTAATAATCTCTGATCTCAGGATCTTTGATCGGTATATAACGACCGCTGTTTTCTGTACTTTCACACAGTTCCTGCAGTATCTTCTCGGCTTCGTTGTATGAATCCGCTGCAGCATGAACTGTCATCACGGAAGAAAGAAGAATTAAAACAGCACAGCTTATAGATAATATTTTTTTCATAAGAATCCTCCTCGTCAATCTAAAGTAGTATTCGGATTATTCAAATAAAACTGAAGAAGCGGGCGGGTAATCAGTGTGCTGTATTCTCTGTTATAATCGGGGCTTTTCCCTACTATAATACCAATGACTGCATCTGATTGATACCCGTTGTCCTCAGCCAGATATAACACTCCGCCGCTGCGTGCTCCAACGCCTTTAGGACTGCAACCACATCTATAAGGTTTATCTGTATATGGGATATTCTCCTCTATGTTATGTTCCATAAAGTAGATAAGCTCTGCATTAACAGATTGGAAGTTGTTATTTTCTCCGTATAAGCCTCTTGTAACAACAGGAATCTGACTTAAAACAGCAGTTCCGTTCGGGTTATCGTCAAGAACAATTGACATATCCTCAAAGGCTCCATATTGGGTAAGTGTTTCTTCAACTTCAATTAAAGCATAATCGTACTTGTCGGCTGTCATACCATTTGAAGTTGTCGTATAAATCGTTGGTACATGAACACGGGTGACGGTGAGTGCAGTACAGTTGTTTGAAAAATAATCTCCTGAGGTTGCATTCATGCAGGCAAAGACCGCTCTGTATTTATTAAATCCGTTGATATACTTTCCGATTGTTCCAGCTCCCCTTTTATATACACAATGGGCAGCGGTTGCGATGAGATGCGGACCAATAATAAAGCCGGTTCCGCTGTATGCCCTTGTATACCCATTTCCGTTTGGAATCAGTGAACCGGTTCGGACGATTCTTGAATCGTAAGTAGTGCTGCGGGCGGGGATAGTCAGCTTCACATTCTGACCCGAATCATTCCCAGAAATCAATGAATTGAGGTTTTGATTCGTGAGAGAGTTCAGATTAAGGGTATAGGTACTTTGCTGATAGCTTGGGTAGGAAAAAGTTGTATACGACCGGTTCTCAAAAGTTGTGTCAATCGTCCTCGCCGAACCGTGCGGAACAATCGTAAATTCCAAATCATCGAACAGTATTGCAAGCGTGGCGCATTCCAGATAAGCCTCTGCATCTGCTTTATCTACAATGTGGTCGCCGTTTGCGTCCATATCGTTATAATCATATGCATAATCAACCTGGCCGCTCAGGAACATCAATACCACTGAAGCATCGTAAGGTGTAATCGGGAAGCCGACATCACCGGGGCTCAGGTCTACGAACACATAATCTTCCAGCGGATTATCGTTGTCGCGTGTTACCCGCTGGCATAGCGAATCCAAAAAGGCGTCATAATCCGCGATTCCAAGTTCAGACAGCACATAGTTCAGTGCTGCGGTCTCCTGTGTGTTGTCAGCCGCCGCAGAAAGCCCCTACACGGAAGCTGTTGCCGTCACAGCCATGACTGCCGCGGTCAGTGCGGCAAATATCTTTTTCTTCATACAAATACCTCCTGTTGTTTTCTGGCATATTGTCGTTCGCGTTGTCATTAAAGACTCTTTACTATCATAGGCATCATCCTTTCAGATTGACAGAGATGATTCATCCGGCCGGAATCCAGACAGCATTCGAGTAGTTCGTGATACTCTGCGAGTCGGGGAAGAACCAGCCTTTTTCCTTGGCGTAGTGGTCGAGCTTGACACGGT
>JAILIG010000058.1 GCA_024695445.1 Oscillospiraceae bacterium | reverse complement strand
AGCAGATCGCCGCGCCGGCGGTCCAGCTCCATGCTGCCGCAGTCGAGCAATTCCTGCTTCTGGTTTGCCACACGCTTTGCGATGCGCTCCGAGGTGTTGACGAGAAACCGGAACAGATCGTTGGAGCGCTGCCGCATCCGCGAAAAATGGTCGCGCTGTGCAAAAAACGCATCCAGCGTCTCACTGGCGGACGGATATTCCGCGGTCACCATCAGAGCGCCGTACTGGTGAACCGGCAGGAAGGAGAAGTCCTTGAGCTGCCCCTCCTTCGTGCGGACGGTCGTGAAGTGCCGTTCCTGCGGCGATTTCAGTGCATCTGCCGTCCGGTGAACCGCAAACAGAAACCGCGCAGTCTGTGTCTCGGAGAGGGGGAGCGTGACGGGTGCGCCGTGACCGGTGTAGAATTCCCACTCCCGTGCGACAATCGGGGAAATGCCCTCGAAGATGCGGATGACCGCCTTGGAGAGCGAGACAGCCGGTGCCTGTTCCAGCTCGTTTTGGATCGCCCCGTCGTCCGCATCGAGGAGACAGATGCGGGATTCCCGCGGCGGTGCGCTGTATTCGGTTGCGGGCAGCACGAGCCGGACGCGTGAGATCTCCTCGTCCACGCGCCGCAGGCTGTCGATGATTCTGCCGTGTTCATTGACGAGAATGACATTGGAAAACCGTCCCATGATCTCCGCGACGAGCGTCAGGACGACCGAATCGCCCAGCTCATTGTTGGCGCGGACGGAAAAGCGCAGGATGCGTTCCAGCCCGTCCTGCTCGATTGCTTCGAGCCTGCCACCGCTCAGATGCTTGCGCAGCAGCATACAGAACATCGGCGGCTGCGCGGGATTTTCGGGCGCGGTCTGCGTGATGTGGACACGGGAGGCATCGGCAGAGGCAGAAAACAGCACACGCGATGCGCCGCCCTTCGTCCGGAAGGAGATCACAAGCGTATCGCGTGAGGGCTGATGAATCTTGTCAATGCGGCTGCCGATGAGCGGTTCCAGTTCCTCTTTGATGCAGTGCAGAAATGCACCGTCCAAAGCCATAGAAATACCCCTTTCGGTTACGCGGTAAAGCCGGAATAGCCGGCGAATGACGCAAATTCTCCGCCGATCATGCCGGCGGCGAGATTCGCAAACGGAATCTCCTCGCAGATGTCCGGTACGATCAGCCGGACACCCTCCTGCAAATTGCTGTCCACCATGGCGATGCAGGTGCAGAGCCGGCTGACGCGGATGAGCTCGTCCTCCGGATCGTCGGCGCGCATCCAGTTCAGGCCGGGAATGCCGATGCGGGCAGAGACCAGCTCGATCCCGTAGAGCTCGCGCAGGATGTTGAGCAGCAGGCAGGGCTCGTAGACATCCGGATGCGATTCGGTTTCAAACGCCATGCCCCAGCCGTCGGGCTGCGGAATGCCGTCGCTCAGGGACAGCCGGATGGCGAAGCTGAGTTTTGCAGCCGCCACGCGCATTGCGGTATAGCAGTCGCGTACAAAGCGGGTGCGGTCGTCAAAGTCGCCGCCGAATCTGCCGTCGCGGTGATATGCGGCAAGGCTTTCGCCGAAGAGACTGCGGTCAGCCGCGTGGAGCGCCGCACCGTCAAAGCCGGCTGCTTCTGCGGCGGCGGCAGCAGCGCCGCAGTCCACGATCAGATGCAGCAGGGCGTCGTCCGTGATTTCGGGCGTGGTGTCGGCGGGGCTGTCCGGCTGCGTCAGGCGGACAGGGGAGAGGGCACGGCGTCCCGCGTGGTTCAGCGTCAGAATGATGAGCGGCGTGCTGCCGTGTGCAGCCTGGGATGCCGCACGGACGGCAGAGAGCATGGCAGCGAACTGCGGTGCGTTGTCTGCGCTGAGCAGAAGCTGGTGCGCATCCGCTCTGCCGTCTGCCGTAAAGGCGGTCGGCTCGATCCAGACAATGCCGCAGCAGCAGGCCTTGACGGCCTCGCAGTAGCGGCGAACGGTCTCCGCAGACGGCGCGCCGCTTTCTTCTGCATCAAACACAGCCTCCGGCTGAAGGACGATGCGTGAGCGGACGGGCTTGCCGTTCAGCTCGGTCTCCGCAAAGAGCGGTGCGGTATCGTCCGCCAGCGGCAGAAATACGCCGGTTTCCCTTGCCTTTCTGCGGTAGCTTTCGATTTTGCTTGTCACATCATTTTGTTTCATGTGCGATTCCTTTCTGACTGCGTGCGCCGAAGACTGCCGGCAGGAAGTGCCTTACGGCAACCGAGACAGCACAGCAGACGGCTGTTGTGATCACCGTGATCAGGACGGCGGTGACACGATTGACGCCCAAACCGGCGACGGCGAAAACTTTTTTGCAGACGGTTGCGACATATCCGTGCAGGATATAAATGACCAGTGTGTTCTGACCGACGAGCAGCAGCCATTTCGGGTAGCGCGTGATATAGTTGTCTGCAAGGGTGAACAAAAACAGGATTCCGATCCAGATCATTACAAAGCAGATGAGGAGATTGTAATACTCATTGGCGTGAATATCAATTCTCTGACCGGGATACAGATAAAGGCTCAAAATGCCGAGTGCGAGATAAACGGACAGAAACACGGCCAGACCGAGCGGCTTCTTCCGGCTTTTGTCAATCAGCGGCTTGGCATTGTTCTTGTAGAAGCTGCCGATATACAGGAACATCTGCGCGACCAGTGCGGTATCGACTGTAAAGGTCCTCAGCAGGGTTGTGGTGCGGGCTGCCAGCAGTCCCAGCGCACACAGCCCGAACGAGCAGACCGCAAGCTGTACCGGGTTCTTTGTGAATTTGGTGGAATAGTGCCAGATGATCTCCGCCACAATGCAGCAGGGCATATACCAGAAATTTTCGCCGGATATGACTGCCCAGAGTTTGTCGGCGGTGAAGGCCGGTCCCTTGAGCGGCATCAGGAGCACATAGGGCAGCGCGCCGAAGACCAGCCACGGAACAATCAGTTTTCGGAAGAGGTTGCAGTAAAAGTCTCGTTCCGAGCGGGTTCTGTTTTTGAACACAAAGCCGGTGATTGCAAAGAATAAGGTGACCTTCACCGGGTTTGTGAAAATGAAAAACGGGATCCATTTCGGAACCAGGTGGCCGTAGATTACGAGAATCATAGCGACCGCACGGAGCGCGTCAATCCACGATTTCCGTTTCGGCGGGCTTCCCGCCTGTATCAGATCGGACATTTTGAACTCCTTTGCAGTCAGGGGGACAGCCGCGGAAGACGCCGCTGCTCCTGCTGATTTGTTGATATAGAGGTGCCAGCATGACAGTGCCGAGCGTTTGCTGCACCGCCATGCTGGCATCATTGCATTGGCGTATGGACCGGCAGATCAGTCTGCCGTGTGACCGCGGGGCTGCTTTGCGGGCGCCTTATTTGATTTCGCTGATGACGCCTGCCAGATATTGCAGCACGATGCCGACATCGTCCACGGTCAGCGCGCCGTCCTTGTTGCAGTCCGCATTGACGCGGCCCTGTGCCGTGATGGTGACCTTATCTTCTGCGGCATAGCGCGACATCAGAACGGCGTCTGCGATCTGCACGGTGCCGCTGACATCCGCATCGCCGAGCTTGGTCTTCGGATCATCTCTGTCAGAGGTTGTGGTCGTTGTCGTGGTGGTGGTTGTGGTGGTGGAATCATCGGCCGCCGTGCTGAAGTCCGGAACCGTACCGTCCGGCTCTATGCCGCCGATCAGGACGCCGTCATCATAGACGCAGATGTTGTCATTGCGTACCTCAGGCGGATCCAGCTCGGACAGAATGCTGTCCTGGCCGATCTTCAGAGTCTGATAGCTCGGATCATTCGTGGGATCCCATTTTCCGCCGTAATAGAAGCCGACCGTGAACTGGAGCTTCTTGCCGGAGTTTGAGAAGTTGTAATCGGTCCAGTAGAGCTCAACATAGCCGATGTTTTTATCCTTGTCCCAGACCTTCGGCTCTGAGATGTGGCTCTTTCCCGGTGCGGCCTCCGTGTTGACCTGGTCGTACAGGATCTTTGCCTCAACCATTGAGATGTCACTGTTGAATTCGGACATATCGAAATAGTAGCGGACCGTCAGATCCTTCGGCGGCTTGCTGTCGTTCGACTTGACTCTGATCGACACCTTTGTGGTTCCGGCGCCGTCATTCGTCTTGTCCTCGGAAGCGCAGGCTTCCGCATAGGTATCCTTGCCGCCGCTTTCGCCGCCTATGCCGCCGCTTGCGCCTCTGCCGCCGTCATTGACCGGCGGGAAGTCCGGCGTGATCGACTGCGGATACTTGTCCTTGTAGTGCAGGTACAGACCGGCAGCCGCGCCGGGGCAGGCCGCGTTGTAGTCGATCGTGACCTCGTTGTAGATCCAGTCCTCACTCAGGTCGTTGTGCGCGTCGCCGGTGTCCGGGCCGCCGCAGAGTGCGCCGAACAGCACATAGAGCTGCTGATCCTTGTCTTCGCACTTGGTCAGGCCGGAAGCTGCACGGTGATGCGGATACGCTGCGGAATGCTCGTCGAAGCCGGTCAGGAAGCAGCGCGGGCCGTGGCTTGCTGTGGAAGGATCGGGCGTGCCGTCCTTGTCCTTTTTCTTCGCCGTTTCGAGATAGATGATATCGTTTTTGCCGAGGATGTACTCCATCTGTCCCTTGGCCCACTCGGTGAACGCATAGTCCTCAAGCGGCGTGTGACCGTCCTCGTTGTACTTGTCCTTGCCCTTGTTGTACTTGTCATAGACGAGCATACAGAACTGCGCTGCGGTGTTGTAGCGGCAGGAGCCCCAGGTGTTCAGCCAGAAGTAGCCCTGCGGTGTGATGGTGCCGATCTTGCCGTTCATGTAGCCGCTGTAGCCCTTGGCGCATTCGCACCAGAAATCAATGTTTTCGTAGGGGCTCTTCTTGTTGATCGTGATGTACTCCATCGCCAGATCGCTGAGCTCCTTCGGGTTTTCCTCATAGGTCTTGCCGGATTTGTAGGTCTCGGAGATGATGCCGAGCAGCAGGTTCACGCCGTTCCACATATCGTTCCAGCAGTAGACATAGCTCGGAGATGCGTAGTAATCGACCAGCGGGAGTGCGAGGTCGATGTATGTCTGATCGCCCGTAATCAGATAGAGCCAGCAGGCTGCAAAGCAGTAGTCATCTTCCCATTTGCTGGATTCGTAGTAGGAATCGGGGCCCTGCGTGGCGACTGCCTTCGCCTTCGGGTTGTCTGTTGCAAAATCAAACAGTGCCTTTGCGTAGTCCAGACATTTTTCCGCATAGGCCGAATCGGATTCCTTGAAATTCAGGTAGTTGATCGCAAGGCAGGCGGCCGTGTTGGATACATTGCAGGTGGTGGGGTTGTCTGCCGTTGCAAACCACGCCGGACGGTTCATCGTGTCGTTCTGCGGGAGCTGCCAGAACTTGTGGTCGATGTCGCCGTCGCCGACCTGATAGCAGAATGCGACGACCTTGCCGTCCTTTTCGCGGAAGGTGCAGCGCATGAAGTAGTCGCAGAAGTAGCGGATGATCGTTTCGACATGCTCCTGCTGGCCGCACTCGATGTAAGCCTCCGGGAATTCGTAGTAGCCCCAGGAGACGGTTGTGCCGGAGTACGCTTCCGGCAGACCGAATTTGACATGGTCGCCCGCATCGTGGAAGCCGCCGGAAACATCAATGGTGCCGTCCTCCTTGCCGGTGTTGAGAATGTCGTAATGCTCCTTGATAAAGTCCTCGCTCAGGTTGGTGCCGACTTCGCCGTCCACCTCGGTAAACGAGTCCATTGTTTTCAGCGGAACGGCGGCGTCATAGGTGTGGCAGTTTGCGCGCCATTTGAAGCGGCTGTTTGTCTCGACATCCGGGCCGCACATATTGGCGTCGTAGAAATGCAGGGAATACTGCAAAGCCTTTGCAAAGTTATCGTAATCGCCGGCAGCATCCGTGACGAGCGCGTCAGCCGGACTGCCGGCAAGGCCGGCCGGCGGCAGCGCCGTACAGGCCAGGACGGCAGAGAGCAGCGCAGCAGCCGTCTTCAGGGTGTGCTTTTTTCTGAACCCCATTTGAAAAATCCCTCCTTGGTCGGTAAGGTCCGGTCTCTCGCATATCACCGGACATATCATAGGTCTAGTATAGCACACTTTACAGAAAAATACAAGAGAGAAGATTGATTTTCTGCGGGAAAATTTCAAAAAACACTTGATTTTTTTTCCGGAATGTGCTATACTATTCAAGTCGGACATCGGAGATGAATCCGGCAACCCTGCGGAGATGTATCGAAGTGGTCATAACGAGAACGACTCGAAATCGTTTGAGCGGTAAAACGCTCCGTGGGTTCGAATCCCACCATCTCCGCCAATTCCGGGGCATTAGCGCAGCTGGGAGCGCACCACACTGGCAGTGTGGGGGTCACGGGTTCGAATCCCGTATGCTCCACCAATTAAAACCCACGAAAATACGCTGTTTTCCAAGATTGCGGAGAACAGCGTATTTCATTGTTATACTGTTCTAGGGCACTATCAGGGCACTATGGAAAATTTTTTGAGGGGTTCGCCGTCTTTGGTGAACCCCTCTTTTTGCTATTATTCAGCCCTGCGGTGATCATCTGCAGATTCGTCAGCAGTCTTTTCGTCAGGCTGCTTATGCTGCGTGATAAGCATAGACTGCAAAGCTGCAGCGGCTTGTTCGTCAGCCTCTTGGATGCTATGCAGATAGATTTGTGTCGTTTTCAGTGAACCATGTCCGAGCCGTTCCTGCACTTGCCGGATATTTACGCCGGAATACAGCAGCAGCGTCGCCGATGTGTGCCGGAGGCAATGGAACTTGTGATGCGGGAGATCATGCCGAGCAAGGAACTTGGCGAACTGCTTGGACGGTGTCTGTGGATGCATAATCGAGCCGTCCCATTGAGTAAACAGCCAGTCATCGCCATTCCATGCGGTGCCGAGCTGCTCCCTCTCGTGTTCTCTCTGCTCCCGGAGCAGCTGTATCAGTTCAATGACTTCCGGGTAGATCGTCACGGTACGGACGTCATTGTCCTTCGGCGGCTTCAATCCGATAGGTTTTCCGGCGACTTTGTAGGCACTGCGCTGAAACGTGATGCGGCAGCGGTCGAAATCAATGTCCGAGAACTTCAAGGCGACAATCTCACCGAGCCGAGCGCCGGAAGCAATGGCAATCTGAATCAGCGTCTGAAACTCAATGGATTCTGACAGCAGACAGGTCAGCATTTCGGCCGCAGATTGTTTGGTGAAGATTTCAACTTTCTTTGTGACCACCTGCGGCATGGACAGGCATTTCGCGTCAGCTGGATTACTCTTGATAATCTGGAGCTTTACTGCTTGCCGGAGAATCGCCTGCAAGCACGCGACCTTGCGCTTGACGGTCGCTGCGGAAATCGGTGTGCCGTCCCGCTTTTTTTCACTTTCGACGTGATGAACAAACTTCTGAACGTGGGCAGGCTTCAATTCTGAAAGCCGGATGTGACCAAGCAACGGGATAATGAGATCGCGGATGAGCGTACTATAATATTCATATGTACGTGGTGCAAGGTGATTCTGCTGAATGTCAAGATAGGTTTGACAGAATTCTGACAGTTTGGGATCTCCGGCAGCAGAAACGTCCCCGTTTTTGCACTTGTTCTCAAAATCGGCAGCGACTTTCTGCACTTCCCGCTGAATGCGCTTTTCCGTCCAGCCCTCCGGCACCTTCCATGTCATTTGATATGGTTTCAGCTTTTCGCCTGTTTCGCTGTAACCGCGAAATACTTTGATTCGATAGCTGATGATCTCCCCGCCTTTGTTCTTTCTCGCTTCGATATGTGCCATGGTTCAGTCCTCCTTGCTCATTTTCTCCGCGATTCGGCCGAGGACAAAGCGGCGGAGATCATGCTTGATATCCTCGATTTCCTCTTTTGTAAACGATGCAACGAATTGACCGGAGCACAAAACCGTCATTATAGGTTCCAATGAAATTGACTCAATGTCCAGATCTGAAACGGCACCAGCGTTTGATGTTCTGAGCGCGTTGACGCTAGGCTTTGCTGTAAAGGCGTTGACTCCAAGCCAACTAAATAAGCGCGTTTGTGAGGATGCTGCATCAAAAGCACTAACCTCCGTGCTGATTTGGGATAATTTGCGCTCGTGTGCGTACCCTTCGAGGGTTTTCTCGTCAGTTTTTCCTTGCCAATATTCCGGGATCGTATTCTCCCCCGTCAAGTTTTCCCATATCCTCACAAGTTTGTTTGCAAGGTCGTCGGGTAGATTATTCTTGCATTTTGTGCTGCAATAACCACGCATGGTTGACGGCCCCATTGAAAGAAGGTCGGCAAAATCAGAATCGACACGTTTTTCACCATTGATTTTCCCAGCGTTTTTCCATTGCGCCTTGACTTCTCGCAACCTCTGTGCCGCTTTTTGGCGCTGAATTTGCGCCTCTTGTGACATATCATTCGGCTTTCTTCCAGCTTTGCTCATTTTATCCCCCTTCATTTTCCCGGTCTTGCCTTTATGAGCAAGAAATGATATGATGATGATATAAAGAGCATGCGCTTATTTAATAAGCAGCTCTTTATGATGATTATAGCACAACGAAACAGAAAAGTCAAGGGCTTTTCTAAAAAGGAGGGAAAGAAAATGAAAGCGAATAGTACAGTCAGAGAAAGAGCAAGGGAGCAGGGTGTTTTTCTTTGGGAGATCGCGCAGGCGATCGGCAAATCTGAACCGACCGTGATTCGGATGCTCAGAATCGAACTACCAGAGGAACGCAAGACCGAGCTGCTCCGCATCATCGACCAAATCGCAGAAAGGAGGAACCCCTCATGAATGAACAGAAACGAATCCCGCGTATGTGCGGAATAGACGACATTGCCGAGATGTTCGGCATTTCGAGGTATTATGCCCGGCAGCTCGCATTGAGCGGCAAGGTTGCTGCGGTCCGCGTGGGTCGCGGAAAAATCCTCGTAAATGCCGACAGCGTGGCAGAATTCTTTGATGCTGCACATTTAGGCAGTGATGCACAGGAGAGCACGCGCATCATCCCGATTCCCCGTGCGCTGTAAAGGATGTGAATATATGCCGGACTTGACATTTACGCTCATGCTTGACAGCATACCATTCAAAGAGAAACCGACAAAGGCGGAAGCCGAGAAGATCCGTAGCAGATTCCATAAAGCTCGGCCGATCACACTCGCACTCGACGATCTCAAGCAAGCAATCGAACAGGGACGGGCATTCTGCCCAGGCGTTACCATCGGCCGCAGTGATGATGCACATTGGCAGCGGCAGCAGGCTTTTGGTGTTGACCTCGACAACCAATTCGGATCCGGAAAGAATAAGCGTGTACGCAAAGCAGACGAGGGCTATCTATCACCGGAGGCGGCGCTGCGTATCTGCGAGGAGCACGGGATCCAGCCAGCGCTCGCCTACTACTCATTCAGCGATAAACACGATACATCAGAGCCATGGGCGCGGTATCGTCTTGTATTTGTACTGGACCGGGAGATTACTGATAAACACGAACAGGAGCAGCTTGCTACATGGTTTGTCGGGTTATTCGGTGCTGCAACCGACTCCGGCTGCAAGGAGCCGTCACGGCTTTTCTATGGGGGCCGGAGCGGGAGTGTGTTTCGGTGTGAGCCGGTCGTTTGCAATACGGACGCCGTATTATCATGGGCAGTAGAGGCCGAAACCGAAAGAAAGATCGCGGAGATCGAGGCAGAGGCGGAACGCAAGGCAACAGCCGAAAGGCACGAAGCCCTGCCGGGATATGACCCGCATGATTATGATGCAGACCCGGAGCAGCTGCTCCACATGATTAACCCGAACAAGTTATCATATCCAGCGTGGCGCGGTGTATGCAGTGCTTTTAAGAGCTGCGGGGGCACTCGGGAGCAGTGGCTTGATTGGTGCAGCCTGTACGACGGCGACGATCCCAAGGAGGATACCGAATTCTATGATGGAATCAATCGCGGGAGCGATCGCCCGACAACGGCGGGGACGCTGAAATTCTTTGCAGAGCAGCACAGTCCCAACGAATACAAGCTCTATATGAATGAGCTCGACCGTCAGCAGAAAGCCGCCATAGAAAAAGCTCGTGCTGACAGTGGACCGTTTACAGTTGAACGTCTGGACGCCTTTCTCAACACGCACGGCATCTCGTGCAGATATAATGAAATTCAGCACCGGATCGAATTTTCCGGACTCCCTGCGAAATATGACGGTGAGCGTTCCACAGCTCAGGCGCCGGTTGTAATTCTTTCTATGCTGAAAGATGCCCGCGTGAAAGGCGTGAGCATTCAGACCGTCAGCGACTATCTTGATGTTATCGCCTCTCAGCATCATTTTAACCCCGTTGCTGAGATCCTCAATAGCATTGTATGGGATAACCGACGCCGGGTACCGGACCTCATCAAAGCAATGAATCTCCCAGAGGGCGACAAGCTGAGCACCGTACTTGTGCATAAATGGCTGCGGCAGGCAATCAGCCTTGCGATTTTCAATGATTACAGACACCCGTTTGGTGCTGACGGCGTCCTCGTGCTCTGCGGTCCGCAGGGCATAGGCAAAACCACGTTTGCACGGGTTCTCGGTATCAATTCCGACTTATTCAAGCCCGGCCTTGTGGTAGATCCACACGACAAAGACACGCTCATGAAGGCCACGAGCTGTTTTGTCGGCGAACTTGGCGAGGTTGAAACGACCATGAAGCGCGATATCCCCGCGCTGAAAAGTTTTCTGACGGCCGAGAGCGACGAGATAGATCGTCACGGTGCGCACATCGTTGCGCCGCGGATAAACGCATCAGCAAGCAGATTTGAAGAACCGTGCGTATTACCACTGCTTTTGAGAACGACAATTTTCATACAGACCGCTCCTTCCTTTATTTCAGCTTGCCGTATTCAGAATCAGAAACAGCCTCACACCATTCTGTACTGCTGTCCTCACCCTGAATCTCGACTGCAAGATGTGCGAACCAACTGTCCTTTGCAGCACCGTGCCAGTGTTTCACTTCGGCAGGGATATTGACAATGTCGCCCGGATTCAGTTCTCTTGGCTCTTTTCCGTATTCCTGATACCAGCCGCGACCGCCGATGCAAATCAGCATCTGACCGCCGCCGCTTTTTGCGTGGTGGATATGCCAGTTGTTCCGGCAGGCAGGTTCAAAGGTCACGTTGTAGATCGGTATCTG
>JAILIG010000035.1 GCA_024695445.1 Oscillospiraceae bacterium | reverse complement strand
GTTGAGACGCCGAAGTGGGCGGAATGGGAAATCGCAGCCGTGCTGAACGGCTCCGGCAACAGCTACACCGAGGTCAAGGCGTGGGCGATGAACCACACCGCCTGGCCGGCCAGAGTCGCAAAGGACATCGAGTACCGCTATTACTTCGACATCTCCGAGCTGACTGCGGCAGGTCTTTCGATCAGCGATGTGACCGTCGAGGGCAAGTCCCAGCAGTATTCCGCAGGCCAGCAGGGCTACGCAACGGTTTCCGGCCCGTACCAGTACGACGGTTCGATCTACTACGCGCTGATTAAGTTTGAGGACGGCAGAGCGATCTGCCCGATCGGCCAGTCCGAACACCGCGACGAGGTGCAGTTCCGCATCTCCATTCCGGATGCCTCCGGCGTCAAGTGGGATCCGACCAACGATCCGTCCTACGAGGGCCTGACCGCCACCGACAGCCTCAAATCCGACAAGGCGCTGAACAAGCACATCACGATGTATGTGGACGGCAAGCTGGTCTGGGGCATTGAGCCGGACGGCACCGAGCCCGATCCGTACACCACGCCCTCTAAAGAAAGCCAGACCACTACGAGCGATTCGACGACCACGACCTCTGTGGATTCGTCCGAGCCGCCTGTTGACAATCTGTACGGCGATGTGGACTGCAGCGGCTCCGTCATGATTGCGGATGCCATCCTGCTGGCACGCTACTGTGCAGAGGATCAGGTGTCGGTCACGGCACAGGGCAAGCGCAACGCAAACTGCTACGATTCCTCGAACGATCTTCTGACCACCGAGGACATTGCCGCGATTCTCGAATTGTTGGCCGGCATCATTCAGCAGAACGAACTCCCGAAGCAGCCGTAAGCGGGCAGTGTCCGTTCCCGAACGGCGTCATGAAAAAAGATACGCCCTTTGAAATCCCGTTGTTCGTATAAGAGCAAAACCCGCAGACACCTGACCGGTGTCTGCGGGTTTCTGTTATCAGCCATACCGCACCCTTGCTACAGTCCGTACTTGACATCAATGCGGTGCAGCTTGTCGCCGACCGGCTTTGCGAAAATCACCAGAAACAGCAGATTGGAAACCGCATACAGCACCGTATACGGCAGGGCGGTCAGCGTCGCCGCCCAATACTCCCGCAGCGTGAATTCGCCGTAGGTCCAGACCACCGTCCAGACATCGAGCAGCAGCGAATAGGTCAGGCCGGAGACTGCGCCGTAGCAGTACAGCAGCAGACGCGAGCGCTGCATCGGTTTTGCCAGCAGTCCGGCCAGAAAGCCGATGATTCCCCACGCAAACATCTGAAACGGCGTCCACGGCCCCTGCCCCATGATGAAATTTGACAGCACCGCCGAAAGCGCCCCGACCAGAAAGCCCGCCTCGCTGCCGAGATACATCGCCGAGAGTACCGTCAGCGCCGTAATCGGCTTCAGCAGGGGCAGCAGCCGCCCGATGACCGAGAGCGCCGTCATCACGGAGACGAGAATCATCCGGCGCGTGCCGAGCTCCCGCTTTTCAAAGCCGGACAGAAACAGCAGCAGCGCCAGAAGCACCATGACAAAGCTGACCAGCGCATAATGCTCCGCACGCCAGCCCAGCGCCGTCACGAGAATGATCGCCGGCATGATGAGAAACGGCAGCGCCGTCCGCAAAAAGCCGCGCAGCCGCGCATTTTTCAGCACAATCATCTCTCAGCGCTCCTCTCTGCCGTTTAATTTGCAGAGGGCGACGGCGTCCGCGACCGTGACGGCGCCGTCGTATTTTCCGCGTGTCATGCGGCTGACGGCCGTCGTGTAAAATACATTCTCCGAGAAGAAGCGCCGCGGCGTATCGGACGAGATCAGCGCACCCTGCGAGAGAAAACCGCAGCGGTCGGCGTGCTCCGCGGCAAACTCAATGTCATGCGTCACAACGAGAAGCGTCACGCCCCGTTCCGTCAGACCGTACAGCACATCTGCGAGCAGCTTTTTAGACTGCGCATCCAGCCCCTTTGTCGGCTCATCCAAAAGCAGCAGGCGCGGCTTTGTCAGCATGACCTTTGCCAGCGCCGCAATCTGCTGCTGACCGCCGGACAAATCGTAGGGGTGCATCGGGAGCATGGCGCTGAGGTCAAAGGGAAAATCCTTCAGCGCAGCCGGATAATCGCGGTCGATTTCGGCGAGCTCCTCCGCCACGGTATTCTTGAGAAATACCGTCTGCACATCCTGCGGCAGCAGCGTCACGCAGCCCTGATGCAGCGAACGCTGCTTGTAATCCGCGATTTTTTTGCCGAACACCCGGACGGTTCCGGCATAGGCCCGGAGCACGCCGGACGCCAGCGCCAGCGCCGTGGACTTGCCGGCGCCGTTTCCGCCGATCAGGCAGTAAAGCTCTCCGGTCTGCACGGAAAATGTCAGATCGGAAAGGACATCCGCCGCACGGCGCTGATAGCGGAAGTACACGCCGGAAAATGCAAGGGCGGGCTCGGTCTCCGGACGGGGCGCGGGCTCCGGCAGCGTGCGGATCTCCGCACGGAACTGCGGCAGCAGCGTTCTTCTCGCGTCACTGACAGAGAGCGGACACACCCCGCTCCCGCCGACTGCCCGGAACAGCTGCACGGGCGCCGGCATTCCCGCCATAACCGGTGCGTTCTCCGGCAGCTTCTCCAGCACACTGCGCGGGCTGCCGTCTGCGGTCAGCGCGCCGTTTTCCATGACGAGCAGACGGTCCGCAATCGGAATCACCGCGCCGAGGCGATGCTCCGCAAGCAGAATCGTCACGGAGAAATCGCGGTTCAGCCGCTGCAAGGTCGTCAGGAAATCCGCGGCGGCGAGCGGATCAAGCTGCGCCGTCGGCTCATCGAGCAGCAGCAGTGCCGGCTGCATAATCATGACCGAGGCGAGATTCAAAATCTGCTTCTGACCGCCGGAAAGTGACGCGGGATCCTTCGTGAGCCAGTCCTCCATGCCGAAATACGAGGCAATCTCCGCGATCCTGCGGCGGATGACCGCCTGCGGTACGCCGAGATTTTCGAGCCCGAACGCCAGCTCATGCCAGACGCGGTCGGTGACGATCTGTTGCTCCGGATGCTGCATGACAAAGCCAATTTGCGCGGCGGCGGTACGGGCTTCCAGCGCTTCGACCGCCGTGCCGCAGAAGGTGACCGTACCCGTATGGGTGCAGCGCGGCGTCAGCTCGCGTTTTGCAAAGCGCAGCAGCGTCGTCTTGCCGCAGCCGGTTGCGCCGCAGAGCACGGCAAATTCGCCCGCTTCGAGTGAAAAACTCACATCCCGCAGCACCGGCCTGTCCGATTCCGGATAAACCGCCGTCAGATGTGAGAACGCAAGCGCTTCCATGTCAGCATCTCCTTTCCTTCGTAAATCAGCGGCAGCAGGCTCAGCAGCAGATAGGCGCCGATGCCGGCTGTCCAGAGCAGTCCGTGCGGCGGGGCGTCACAGACCGGATAGAATTCCCAGTGCATCGCACCGGCGGCGACCGCCCGGATACTGACAGCTGCCAGAATGGCCGAAATTCCAAGCAAAACGGCATCTCTGAGATGCCAGCGGAAGGTCACATAGCTGGTGCGGCGTCCGGTACCGTAGCCGCGGGCAGACATGGAATTTGCCGTAATGATGCCGTTTTCGAGCGCCCATGTCAGCAATACCGAGAACACTCTGGCTCCGCCTCTCACATCGTCGATCAGATGCGCCTCGCGGTACAGCCCCAGCGCCCGCTGCGACTGCTGAATCTTCTTCATCTGTTCGCGGTACAGCGTCAGATTCCGGATGGCCATAGACAGCACCATCGCAATGCGCGGCGACAGAAACCGGAACAGGTAAAAGAGCTTTTCGCTGTCGGTCATCTCCGAGAAGATGCGGAACCAGTACAGCACCGCCGCCAGCCGGATACCCGTGACGCCGCCGTAGCAGAGCGCCTCGGCGGTGTAGGCGCGGTGATTGATGACAAACAGCACCGTAGAGCCGTGCTGGTTCCAGAGCGGGTTCAGAACGGCGAACAGCGCCGGCACACCGAGCGCAAAGAGGTGAAAGCTGCGGTGTGCCGTCCCGTTTTTCATCAGGTAAAAGGCGATCGCCGCACAGAGCGAGATGCCAAGCAGCACCGGCTCCATGCAGAAGATCGTGATGCAGGCGGTCAGCAGCAGATGCACCGTGACCGCCGCGGGATTCATTTCGGCAAAGCTGCGCATGACACGCCTCCTTTTCAGCGGTATCTCCGATGGATTTATAATGGGGCGCTGCCCCAAACCCCGCTTAAGGGCCAGCGGCCCTTAAGAATCCCAATATATAATAGTGTATTGATATATCGGAAACAGTGTCCCCCCGTCACAGGGAAACCGTATACGCCCAGACCACCTGATCGCCGTCGTGCAGCGTATAGGCGCCGCAGCCGACGGACGGCCGCTCGCCGTTGACCAGATAGGTCCAGCCGGAGAGGTCGCCGAAGTCAAACTCATACAGCGAGGCAATGCCGCGTACATATGCCGTTTCCACGACATCGCCGGACACGCCGTCCACCTCGATTTGCAGCTGATAGGCACGCACCGCGTCATAGAGCAGCGTCAGGGCGTTTTCGTTTTCGTCAATGTCAAAGAGCGTTTCCGGCAGAATGATGCCGTCAGCGGGGAACCGCTCGCTGCCCTCCAGACCGAGAATCACATCACAGCGAATCTCCATCGTCACGGTGCCGCCGCCCCCGCGTGCCTGCGGCTGATAATAGCTGTCCGGCAGCTCGATGCGAATGAGCCACACGCCCGCCGTCAGCGCGCCGCAGATGCCGAGCAGCGTCAGATAGGTCTTGGCGCTGCGGTTCCCGCGAATCAGGAAAAACGCCGCAAATCCGACGAATATCACAGCGATGCCCGCCGTTGCCGGAACGCGGTACGGAAAGCGGGATCCGGTGTGTTCTCCCTTCGGGGCAATTTGTGCGGCGGCGGTGCCGGAATGTGTCCGGCCGCTCTGCGCCGTCTGCTCCGTGACAAAAGCAGTCGTGCCGGAAGCCGTTTCCGCCGTAATGCCGGCGGTACCGGCATCTGTTTTGGCGGCGGTGCTGTCCGTCGGAGCGGTCTGCACGGGTTCAGAGACAGTATCCGCCGTCCCGGAGGCACCGGATGATGCCGGCTGCTGCGCCGTCGTGCGGGACTGCACCGCGGACCGGGATGCGGACTGCGCCGTGCTTTGCGATGCAGAGGTCTGAACAGAGACAGCAGACTCCGTTTTGGCGCGGAGTCCGTGCGGCAGATAGAAATACCGCCCCGCCTGCCGGCACTGCTCCGCCGTCAGCGCCAGAAAGACCTGCTGCGTTGCGCCCGGATTGACCGGGCCGTCCGCCAGATGTGCATACTGCCCGCTGCCGCGGGAAAACTGCCGGATCGCGTCCAGCAGGGTGTGGCCGTCCTTGACAAAGCGCGCATCGGTCAGCGCGGAGATATCCAGCGCGGCAAGGGCAATCCAGACCTGGGCCGCGCTTTCCGGATTTTCCTTGCCGTAGCTCGAAAAGCCGCCGCTTGGGAGCTGCTTGCCGGAGAGCCAGCTGACGGCGCGGGAAACCGCATTCCCGACTGTCTTCTGCTGCCGGTAGGGCGCAAGCGCCTGCACGGTCATCGCCGTGACATCCGGATCGCTGAAATCTCCCGTCAGCGTCCAGCCGCCGTCCGCCCGCTGCGCAGAGAGCAGCTCCGAAATGACCGCGGCACTGTCCGTTTCAGAGGGGACGCCCTGATTGATGAGGTGCAGGCCGAACACCTGACTCATCAGACCTTGCCTGCCGAGGCTCTCCTTCAGCAATGTCTCACAGCGCGCGGGGATATCCCCGCCGGACGCCGCAATCAGCGCCAGCGCACAGCGCTGCTTCGCCGTCGCGCTGAAATAGCTGCCCGAATCGAGCTTTTGTTCGAGCGCACGCCGGTAGCTGCCGTAATCCAGATGCTGCCGGTCTGCCGCGCTGAGCGCCATGACATACCATTCGGCGGAGCCGGTTCCGGCAGATTCGGTCAGCACACCGTCCAGCCACGCCTGTACGCGCTGTCCGCCGCACTGTGCATCGAGAATTTCGGCAGCGGCATCGGAAATCGCATCTGCGGCTCTGACAGGCAAAAGCAGCCGGACGCTGCTCAGAATCAGAATCAGAGCGAGACATCCGGCTGCAAGCGTGCGCAGTCTGTTATTCCGCATGACGGCGGCGCAGGACAAATGCCGCACCGAGCGTCAGCACTGCCGCGACAGCCGCCGCTGCCGGTGCGTTTTCGCCGGCCTGCGGCGCAGGCTGTTTGCCGTCCGAACCGCTTCCGGTCACATCGTCCGACGCTCCGGAGGATTGCGTGGAGCTTTCCGTTGCGGCCTCGGTGCTGTCAGAGGCAGCCGTCGTGTCATCGGAAACAGCCGTCGTCTCAGCCGGTGCGGTTCCGGTCGCCTCCGCGACACTGACCGCAGCGACCGGCGGGAAAATCACATGATCCGAAAGCGTCGCACTGATCTGCGCAGTACCCGCTTCGTCCACGGACAGCGTGACCTTGCCGTCCGCATCCGTCACCTTGCCGGTGTCCTTGCCGTTGACCGTGACGGCAGCGCCCTTGAGCGGCTTTGCAATCTGGTTGTAGTTCTCGTCCCAGCCGGCCTCGTTCAGCGTCAGCGTGAATTTCTCACCGGCCGTGACCTCGGCCTCATCCGGATCAAAATAGGTATAGCAGTCGTAATTTCCGGTCGTGTTCTGCATGACGCCGGCATAGATCTTGTCGCCGTCCTTGACCGGATCGGTCGGACCCATCGAGAAGATGTTGTTGACGGTGTAGGAATAGCTGCCGCCGTTCTCCACACCCCAGAGCTTCACAATGCTCTTGCCCCACTGGGAATCTGCGAGCTTGAAGCCGGCTGCGGCGCCGCCCTCAAAGCACTTTTCATGCGCTGCCGTCAGCGCGTCTGCAACGGTCAGGACGCCGTCGCCGTCAATATCGGTGACGGTCACTTCTTCGCGCGCAATCGCCAGCTTGCCGGCATTTGCAATGGTCACACAGACCGTTGCGCTGTCTGCCGCTCCCGCGGAAATGCCCTGTGCTGCGGTCAGCGCAAGCAGCGCTGCCGTGCATCCTGTCCAAAACTGCTTTTTCATTTGAATGCTCCTGTTCCCCCGCATACATCGCGGGCATCTGATTGTTTGGCCGCAAGCTTTGCGGCCGTGCGGTTCCGCTTCGCAGCGATCCGGCGCTGCTCCTTGCTGCTGCCGTCCGAACGGGGCGGCTTCAGCCCCGCCGCTTCGAGCGCACGCGGCCACGGTCCCAGACAGGCCTTGATCCTGACGACCTCCTCCGCGGTAAAATCCCCGCGCTGCGGATACCGGTCTGTCCCCTGCTGCCGGAGCTGCTCCTGCTTTTCCCGCAGCAGACGGACTGCGCCATCCTTCTTCGCAGAATCTGCCATATCTTTCACCTCACAGCATCAAAAAAGCGCCTTTTCCCTCCGAAGCCGAAAGAAAAAAGCGCAGTCCTCCCACATCTCCGGCAGGGCGCAGTCAGCCCGTCCCGAAGTGCTGCGGAACGGCTGCACCTTTCATGCCCAAAAATGCCGAACACAGCACAAACGCTGTATTCTCCGTCCAAAACGGCTGCGGGCGAGTATTCCGACTCTGACGGTAATGGCTGTTGCGACGGATTTTCACCGTACTTCCCTCTGATCCGTAAAAACGGAGCCCACTGCCGAACATGATTCACTTTTCAACGCCATTATTATAGCACACTTGTTTCTGAATGTCAAGACGGGAGCGGGGACGGCCGTGATAAAATCCGCCGTCATTCCGCATTCTTCACAAGACCGCGCACGACCTCGCCCGCGAGAATCAGCCCCGCCGCCGCCGGCACGAACATCACCGAGCCGGGAACGGGCTTTCCCCCGTTCACCTCCGGGCTGCGCGGGATGACCGGCAGTTCCTCGGAGTAAACGACCTTCAGCCGCTTCACGCCGCGCTTTCTCAGCTCATAACGCATGACGCGGGCGAGCGGGCAGACCTTCGTGCTGTAAATGTCCGCGACCTGCAGCTTCGTCGGATCGAGCTTGTTGCCGGCGCCCATCGCGGAAATGACCGGCACGCCCGCCGCCTCCGCACGCTGGATGATCTCCAGCTTGCCCTTGACCGTATCAATCGCGTCAATCACATAGTCGAACTGCGAAAAATCAAGCTGATCCGCCGTTTCCGGCATAAAAAACAGCTCATGCGCGTGAACGGCTGTCTGCGGGCAGATATCGTGAATGCGCTGTGCGGCAGCATCGACCTTGCGCTGACCGAGCGTGCTGTGCAGTGCGATGATCTGGCGGTTTAAGTTCGACGGGGCAACGGTGTCCGCGTCGATCAGATCGAGCGTGCCGACGCCGCTGCGTGCTAATGCCTCGACGGCATATCCGCCGACGCCGCCGATGCCGAACACCGCCACTCTGCTCCGGCGCAGCCGCTCCACGGCCTTTTCACCGAGCAGCATCGCGGTTCTCGAAAACTGTTCTTCCATTGGTCTCTCCTCTTTCTGCGGGATGCCGCACCGCTTCACAGCCGCTGAAACCGCAGAACACTCCCGTCTGAAACGGGTTCATTCCACATCTCCGCGGGGCGCACCCAGAGGCCGCCCTCGCCGTACAGAGCGCGGTAAACGACCAGCGGGCAGAGGGTTTCGGAGTGTCTCGCAATCCCGATGACCTCGTACTCATTGCCCTTGTAGTGGCGGTATCGCCCCGGCAGAATCGTGCGCTGTGCTTCCTCGAAGGTCATGCCGCAGCGCCCCCTTTCCTCCTGATTTCTCCGCGGCCGCGGACTATGACTTTATTGTACCACACCGCGGCGAAAAAAGCAAGCCGCACATTTCCCGTGCATATTGCACAAAATGAGAGACCGGTTCCGCATGGTTCCGACAAAGATTTTTTGACCTCTTGACAGAAATGTGATTCGCAATTATAATGAAGTTGCCGACAAAAACCAACGGCCGCGCCAACTACAGAAAAAACACACCACAGTCACACTACGGAACCATGCCGCAGCGAATCCCCCAAGCGGCTGGCAATATTATTTTATTCAAGGAGGACACTCTATGAAACACGGCAAACCACTATCCATTCTCTCGGCAGCCCTGCTGGGGCTCTCGGCAGCAGCGGCCTTCGCGGTGTTCGGGGCGAACAGCATCGCCGCGGAAGCGGCGGATTACACCTTCGGCGATTTTCAGTATTCCTATACCGCCGGAAACCCGAATGCCACTCTGAAAAAGTACCTCGGCAGCGACACCTCAGTCACAGTTTCCGGCTATGTTCCCTCTCCGGACGGCTGGAAGACCGTG
>JAILIG010000025.1 GCA_024695445.1 Oscillospiraceae bacterium | reverse complement strand
GTCTGAACAACCCACTTCGGGTTGTTGTCCACATCGGATGCCTTGCTGAAGGAAACCGAACCGCCGCTCGGATTACCGCCGATCGTGGTGGAGGTCGTCGTGCTGCTGCTCTGGCTGTCCTGCGAAGAAGTCGTGGTATCGCCGCCGGTACTGCCGCTGCCGTTGTAGATCTTCTTCACGCCGGTGATGCTGGTGTCAATCGAACCGGTCTTGTAGAAGTGGTAAAGACCTGCTGCTGCGCCGACGAAGCCCGCATTGTAGTCCAGTGCGACCTCGTTGCCCTTGTAATCGGAACGGACATCCTTGTAGGTGCCGTTTGCATCGACCGGGCCGCCGCAAAGTGCGCCGATCAGCGTATACTTGTTCTGAACGCCGTCATTCTGCTCGGATGCACTGTTCGTGCCGGAAGCAGCTCTGTGATGCGGGTTTTTGGAAGCATTCGGCTTGAATCCGCAGACGAGGCAGAAGGACTGACCGTTTGCGAACGCCTTGTCGCCTGTAATGTACTGCATCTGGCCCTTGGCCCAGTCAGCGCTGCCCTTGCCGTTTTTCGCAGCAACCATCGTGCAGAACTGCGCGGTGGAATTCTGTCTGGCACTGCCCCACTCCCAGTTCTCAAGGAAGCAGTAATTGTTGCCCTGGAAATTGTTCAGGAAGCCGGTGCTGCCCCAGTCGCCGGTGATCTCACCCTTCAGGATGCCGGCACCGAGCTGCACGCTTTCCCACGAATGGTTGGAATAGGACTGGCCGGCGCCCTTGACCTCATCGAGATACTTGCCGTCATTGGTAGCGAGGTAGAGCCAGCAGGCTGCCCACGCGATCTCATCGGCAGAACCGGTCCAGTGACCGTCATAGAAATCGCCGGCAACATAATAACCGGTATCCTTCTTGGAGAACTCATACAGTGCTTTTGCATATTCAAGGTCAGCCGGGTTTTTGAAGTTCACATAGTTGGCAGCAAGCGCAGCGGCATATTCCGCCGTTACATTTGCCGCACCGCCTGTGGTCCAGAGCATACGGCCTCTGTCGCCCTGCTGCTCCGGCGCGCCCCAGTACATATGGTCGGTGTTGCCTTCGCCTTTTTCGATCAGTACGCGGGAAACGGTACCGCCGCTCATCTGCGTCGCATCGCGGAAGAACTTTGCAAATCTGTCGGTAATGACACGGAGATGCTCAGCCTGTCCGGTGTCTTCAAAAGCGTCCTTGAATTCATAGTATGCCCAGCCGAGCGTCGAAGCGGTATAGCCCTGCGGCTGACCGAACATGACATGGTCGCCTGCATCGTGGAAGCCGCCGACGACTTCGTCCTGCATATGGCAGTTGCCTCTCCACTCGATTGCACAGTCCGACATATCGCCGCACATATTAGCATCGTAGAAATACAGGCTGTACTGGAGAAGCTTTGCGTAGTTGTCACCGTCTGCTGCGCTGACACTCGACGGAATCATCGCACCGTTCATCATGACAGAACCCAGCGACAGGACGGTACCGGTACATACTGCACCGATACGCTTCAGGAAATGCTTGCTCATATGATATTCCCCTCTCAAAATATAGATTCTTCCAAAAATCCCTCTTATTTTTGGGCCGGCAGTCCGACACTTTTATTATAGCTGAAAACAGATAGTATTATATAGACATGAGGTGAATATTTTATGAACGAATTTTGAATATTTCAAGGAATGCCCACTTTTAATTTGGTATATTTCACAGAAATCATCACCTTTATTTGGAATGAAAGCCAATCTGTTTTAATTCGCAATATGAAACAAATCAAAAATTGTTTTTTTGTTTCGGTCATCAAATTGTTTTTGCTTTTTCGGGACGGAAAAATCTGTAAACGAAAACAAGATTATTACACATCGTATACTCGGGTTCCCTTGACGATTTGCCGGAGATATGCTATAATGATACCGCATACTGACCGTTTTCTGCGCATATGTATATCGTGCAGAATCCATGAATGAGGTGTACTGGAATGATTGAACTGAAAACATACCGCGGACATATCCGCAACTGGGCAGAGCTCTGCAAAAAATTTGAGGTAGATCCCAAACTGCCCAGAGCAGAACGGGAAGCGGAAATCCTGAAAAAAGGCTTTGCAGCCGTCGGCACGGACCTGCCGAACTGTCTCCGCGGAATGTTCGCCTGCGCACTCCTTGACACGGAAACCGGAACACTCACCTGCTTCCGCGATCAGTTCGGCACCAAGCCGTTTTACTACTATCAGACAGCGGACGGCCGGCTGCTCTGCGGCACGATGATCCGCGACATTCTCGGACAGGACGGCTTCGTCAAAGAACTGAACCGCGATATGCTGCAGATCTATCTCTCTCTGACCTATGTCGGCGGTGAGGATACCTTCTTCCGCGGAGTCAAAAAGCTCATGCCCGGCCATTATCTCGTCTGGAGGGACGGCAGCCTGACGGTCAGACGCTACTGGAAGCCGGAATTCCGCCCCGACCGCAGCCGTTCGCTGGAGGACTTCGCAGACGAGATCCACAAGACCGTTCAGCAGGCCATGCAGGAAATCAAAACCGACGACGAAACTGCGGAATCCTTCCTCTCCGGCGGCGTGGACTCCTCCTATGTGCTGGCAATGTCCGACGCTAAGCGCGCAGACTCCTGCGGCTATGACGAGGAACGCTTTGACGAATCCCGCATTGCGGCGGAAACCGCCAGTCTGCTCGGTGTGGAGCATTCCGTCGCAAAGATCACGCCGGAGCAGTATTTTGCAGTCGTCCCGGAGGTCATGTACGGCATGGAGCAGCCGCTCGGCGATGCTTCCGCCATCGTTTTCGCACTCGGCTGCAAGGCGACCGCGCAGCACACAAAGCTCTGCTATTCCGGTGAGGGCGCCGATGAATTCTTCGGCGGATACAATATGTACCGCAACGCGGAACGCTACGGCGACAATCTCAAAACCTTCTATGTCGGCAACACCAATATCATGAAGGAGGAGGAAAAGCAGCGCATCCTCCGCACCTATAACCCCGATGTCCTGCCGATCAGGCTCGTGGAGTACATCTATCAGGAGGATGAAGGGCTCGATCCCCTGACTGTGATGTCCGATGTCGATATCCGGCTCTGGCTCGAAGGTGACATCTATCTCAATGTCGATAAGATGAGCACGGCCGCCGGACTTGAGATCCGGATGCCGCTGACGGACCTCACCGTTTTCTCGATCGCAGCGGCCATGCCGCCGGAATACAAGGTCAATGCGGAGCAGAACAAGGTGGCGTTCCGCACGGCTGCCGCAAAGGTGCTGCCGGAGGAAATCGCCTTCCGCAAAAAGCTCGGCTTCATCGTTCCGATCCGCATCTGGCTCGCCGACGAACAGTATAACGGCGATGTCCGCAGACTGCTCTTCAGCAGCATCTGCGCCGAATTCTTCAGGCCGGAGGAGATCAGAGCGATCTACGACGAATATGTCGGTGGCAACTCCGACCTCTGGCGCAAGATCTGGACAATCTACACCTTCCTGGTGTGGTACGAGGAATATTTTGTCAAACGCTGAACGGCTCTGGAAGTTCTGAAATGGAGGAAGCGCATATGGAGACTGTATTTCCGATTATGCTGCTGGTATTCGGCGGCGCGATGCTGCTGTACGCCGGACTGGTTGCACTGTGCGGCTTTGAAGTGATTCCGCGCACACACTCGTCCAAAATACGCGATAAGAAAAGATATGCCCGGCAATTCGCCGCCCTGATTGCCATTCTGGGCTGGGCGCCCGTTGCGGCCGGCATCTGCGGGCTGATCTTCGGCAACACCGTCTGCCTGATCGTCCTGATCGCAGCGCTGATTTTTGCAATCTGGCTCGCCAGATATATCATGAGGAACAGCAATGACTGAATGTGACACCTGTGCTTATAACGAATACGATGAGGAATGGGACTGCTATGTCTGCACCATGAATCTCGATGAGGATGACTATGCGCGCTATATGCAGGACACCCGTGCGCACTGTCCCTATTACCGCGACGGCGACGAATACAAAATCGCCGGAAAACAGTAACGAAACCGTACACGGAGGCGCGCTGAATGCTTCCGTGTGCTTTTTTCTGTGCCGCTTGCACTTTCGCGGCTTATGTGATATAATAAGGACAGCACTGCAAAGGAGAGTGAATTTATGGTCTATGTCACCGGAGACACGCATGGCGATTTTTCGCGGTTTCAGCATCCCGCGCTGAAGCGTGCCAACGAGGAGGATGTCCTGATCGTCTGCGGCGATTTTGGCTTCTTCTGGGATGATTCCAAGGCGGAACAGAAGCTGCGCCGAAAGCTCACCGGTCTGAAATATACCGTTGCATTCGTAGACGGATGCCACGAAAATTTTGATCTGCTGGAAAGCTTCCCGACAACGGAATGGAACGGCGGCACGGCAAGAGTCATCGCACCGAACCTTGTGCACCTGATGCGGGGACAGATCTATACCATCTGCGGAAAAACCTTTTTCACCTTCGGCGGCGGCCACAGCCAGGATTTTGAATACCGGACCGCCGAGAACTGGTGGGAACGCGAGCAGCCGACCTATCAGGAAATCGTCGAGGGCGCCAAGCGTCTGGAACAGCACGGCAATGCCGTTGACTATATCATCACGCACGAGCCGCCGGCTTCGCTGAAGGACTGCCTGCGCATCGACACCAGACAGCGCCTTGAGGTTCATGCATTCTTTGAGGACCTGACGCAGATCTGTGACTTCCATCAGTGGTATTTCGGAAAATGTCACCTGAACCGCTATGTCCCCGTGAAATACTACGCTGTATTTGACGACATCTACGCGCTCAACGATACCCGGAAAGAGCGCGGCGGGAAGGGAGCGAAAGCCAATGCCTGAACAGCTCGGATCCGGAGCCGAAACCATACGGAAAACAACCGGTTTTCTTGCGCAGCTCGGCGAAAAGCTCTGGAACTATCTTCCGACGCTGCTGATTGCGGTCATCGTATTCCTGCTCGGCATCCTGTTTGCGCGTCTGCTCGGAAAAATCGTCGGCAAGCTGATGTCCCGCACACCGCGCCGCCCGAAGATCGACAAGACCGCGTCCGGCTTCGGCATTTCGCTGACGCGCATCCTCTTTTATGTCATTCTGACGGTCATCTGTCTGTCCATTCTCGGTGTGCCGACCGCGTCGATTGTCACGCTGGTCGGAACCGCCGGCGTAACGGTCGGTCTGGCGCTGCAAAATGCGCTGTCCAATCTCGCGGGCGGGTTCATCCTGCTGTTTGCAAAGCCCTTTCAGGCCGGCGACTATATCATCTCCGGCAGCAATGAGGGCTATGTGGAATCCGTCACGACGCTCTATACAGAGCTGCGCACCCGCGACAACCGCAGCATCTATCTGCCGAACAGTACGGTGTCCTCCGGCGCGGTCGTCAATCTCTCACGCCGGAGCACGCTGAAAATCAGCGTCCCTGTCTCGGTTGCATACAGCACCGACCTGCAGCAGGCACGCGATGTGCTGCTCGCCGCGGCGGGACAGTGCAGTATTCTGTTGAAGGATCCCGCCCCGACTGTCACCGTACAGTCGCTTGCGGACAGCGGCGTGGTGCTTTCCTTCAATTTCTGGGTTAAGCGAACTGATTATTTCCTCGGCGCCCCGACTGCGCTGGAGCTTGCCAAGCAGGCGCTCGGCGATGCCGGAATCGAAATCCCGTTTCCGCAGGTCACCGTTCATTCCGCGGAAAAAGCCTGACCGTTCAAAAAAAAACAGCACCGTCCCTTCTGTCTCATGCAGAAGGGACGGTGCTTTGTTGTTGTTCGGATTGTGCCGGTTACTGTCCGGCTGCTGTGGTCACCGTTGTACGGCGTGTCGCGGAGGTCGCCGGTGTATTGGTCACGGAAGCCTTCGTCGTACTGGAACCGGGCTGCTGTGCCGTGGAGCCGCTGTTTCCGCCGGCAGACCAGCTTCCGGACGACGCGCCGCCGCCCGATGCCGTTGTCACGGTGGTACCCCACTTGGAGGAGGTCGAAGATGCCGTCGTAATTACAGGATTGTTCGCGTAGTACACAACAATCTCATATTCCTTCAGCACATCAATCTTCGTGCCGGGCTTCGGATCCACACCGCAGACATTGCCGTTTGCGAATTTGTAATTCACGGTCGGCTTGAAAACAACCGTGCGCTTCGGTGCATTCGGATCAACCGTGGTAGAAGCGGTTGTCGTTGTGGTGGTCGCTGTCGTACCGGTTGTGCGGCTGTTGTTCCGGTTCTTCTTCGCGGCCGCAGGATCCTCCACACCCTTTGCAAAGCCCAGCTCTTCGAGCTTATCCAGATAAGTCTGGAGGCGATAGCCGTAATACTCCGGAATCTCGATCAGCGAAGTGCCGCGGCTGACCTTGACCTTCACGGTGCTGCCGCTGACAAACGGTGCGCCCTCTTCGATCTCCTGCCAGATAATCTGATCCTTCGGAACGGTCTCAGAGAAGACATACTCGGCTTCCATATTGACAAAGCTTGCCATTTCGTCCCGCTTAATCGGATAGTTCATACCGACCAGCTTGGGCATATAGGCATTGTATTCAGGGCCTCGCGTTGTATCCGAGGTCAAGCCGGACTCCACATTGTCATTGACCGAGGTCCAGCCGGTACCGGTCGTACCCGGCGTGGAATTGCCGTTCTGCGACTTCATGATCTGAATGAACGCATAGATCACGATGCCGACGATCAGCAGGAACAGAACTGCCACCAGGAACGGCGCACGAATGCGCTCCAGAACCGTCGGCTCTTTCTGCTGCGGCTTCGACTTCACATTCCGGACAGGCTGCTGCGGAATCTGCTCCGGACGGTGTCCCTCATGGCGTCTTGCAGCAGCATTGAGCGCTGCGTTCTGCGCATCGGACGGGCGGAACTGCATCGTGGCATTGGCCTTTTCCTCGCCGTCGGTTCCGATGTCCTCAAACAGCAGCGTCACCAGATCGGTCACGGTCTGGATCCGCTTCTGTCCGTCGAGCTCCAGTCCCTTCATAATCGCGTCGGAAACCTTCTCCGGCACATGGGGGTTCATGTCATTCGGCGGAATCAGGTTGTCAAAGTCCTGCCGGGCATTGGCATCGGTTGCGCGGCAGCCGGTCAGGATCCGGTACAGCACCGCACAGATGCCGTAAACATCCGTCCATGTCCCCTGCTGCCGGTCTGCAAAATACTGCTCCGGCGCAGCGTAGCCGTCAAACAGCTCCGCGTCCAGCTCCGTATCGTTGGTGCGGACAGCCGAGATGCAGAAGCCTCTGAGCTTCAGCTCGCCCTTGTCCGTGACATAGATGGTCTCCGGGCTGATGCCGCGGTGCAGCACACCTGCGTTATGCAGCAGGCTCAGGGATGTGAACAGCGGCGGGAAAATCCGCCGGACGGTATTCCAGCTCAGTTCCCCGGCATTTTCCTTGAGGTATTCCAGCAGCGTTCTGCCTTCCAGATACTCAAAGACCGCATAGGTCGTGTTGTTCTCCGAAATCAGGTCCAGCGCCGGATTCAGATGACTGAGGCTGCGCAGACGCGCCAGTGCCTTGTTCAGCTCGGTATATTCCGCCATCAGCGCCTTGTACTGCGCCAGATGGTCATATTCCACATTGACCAGCGTGCTGTCCGCTGCGCGGCTGCAGATCTGCGCGGGCAGATACTCCCGTACCAGCACCTTGCAGCCGACTGTCTTATCAAATGCAATATAGGTGATCCCTTCACCGTTGGATTCAAGCTCCTTACCGATCAGGTACCGTTCATGCAGAACCGTGCCGGGCTTCAGCCTGTTTTCGGCAGCGGGAGTGCTCTGGTCATATCCGCAGGCACACACCTTTCCCTCGCCGAGCGGCTCCATGCAGCCGTAGCACAATTTCTGTTCACTCATTGCCGTATCTCCTTCCGTCATCCGCATACACCGTTAGCGGGTTGCTCCCGCCCTGCAGATCCGTTTCCATACTGTTTCATGTTCCATTTTATCAGGAATTTCGTCTGCTGTCAATGTTTTTAAGCCCGAAACACCGTTTTGCTTTCAAATTGTAGCAATTCTGTAATGATTTTTCAGCAGAATGACCGGAACAGTCCACCGAACTGTAATATTTTCGGCATCAGGACTCCGGCTGAAGGATCTTGCCGATATAGTCATATCGCTGATCGCTGATTCCCGTCAGCACACCGGACGCATTCCAGGTCGCCGTGATAATATAACTCGTGCAGTCCTTTGTCTCGCCGTCCACGAAATAGTAACGATAAGTACGAACCTGCGTGCCGTCCGAACGGTAGCTGATGCTGTACGGATCGAGTCCGAGCGCATCCTCCGTCCGTGCGGGATCCCCGCCCTGCGGAACCGACGCCGGATCCAGATAGGACTTGCGCTTCTTGCCGAGCATATCATCTTCGAGAAGCTCGTAGTGATAATAGGTCACTGCGCCGAGCTTTTCGGCATCCGGCGTAAGCACGATGCTCCACTCCGGCAAATAGACACCCTCGACCTTGCACTTCCGGCGGCTCTCAGCCGCATAGGCTCCGTCCGGCATCATGCCGGTCACGGCGCTGTATGCGGACTTTCCGCTGACATCCAGACTGCCGGAGCTCTGTGCCGTCGCCATCGGCTGGCCGAGCAGCTTGGCAAATTTCTCGGTATGGCGGACGCCGTCGTTTCTGCGGTGCGCAAAGAAAACAGCGAGCGAAATAAACAGAATGACCGCCGCAATCCCGCCGGCAGCGATGCCGAGGCGCTTCAGACGGTTTTTATCAGCCTTGCCGTCCTTTGCTCCGGACTTCCGGAACAGACTGCGCTTTTTTGCCGCGAGATGCGTTTCCTTTTTTACAGGCTCAAACGGATTCGCCATTTCCGGTTCTTCCGTCAGGCCCTCGTTGAAATACTCCTCCATAGAAAGACCGTTGTCCTGTCGATGATCTGCCATGTTCCGTTCCTCCGTTTTTCACAGTTTATGGTCAAAGCGTCAGCAGCCCTGCATCCAGCATGGACTGCGCCGCTGTGAGCACACCGAGCTTTCCGCTGCCGTAGGTCAGTCCGCCCTGCAGATAGACCGCATACGGTTCCCGCATCGGGCCGTCGGCCGACAGCTCAATTGAGGCACCGCCCGTAAAGGTTCCCGCCGCCATAATCACGCGGCTTTCATATCCGGGCATATCCCATGCCTCCGGCGTCACATAGGAATCCACCGGCGAACCGGCCTGAATGCCGGCGCAGAAGGCCTCCATCGCACGCGGAGAGCGCAGCTTCAGAACCGTAATGATATCGCCGGCCGTTCTGCCGGGCTCCGGCAGACACGAAAAGCCGAGCCGCGTGAACAGCGCTGCGGCAAACGCGCCCGTTTTCCGGGCATTTGCCACCACCTCCGGCGCCATGAACAGTCCGAGGTACATCTGGCGGCACTGATTGAGCGAGCAGCCGACCTCCTTGCCCATTCCGACACAGGTCAGGCGGTATGCACACTGCTCCACCAGGGCGGCTCTGCCGGCGATATAGCCGCCGGTTTCGGCGATGCCGCCGCCCGGATTCTTGATGAGAGAACCGATAATCAGGTCGGCGCCCGCATCGGTCGGCTCGTCGTAATCGACAAACTCGCCGTAGCAGTTGTCCACCATGATGACCGCGTCCGGATTCACCCTTCTTGTGAGCTCCGCGATGCTGCGGATCGCTGCAACAGAAAGCGCAGGACGCAGTGAGTAACCGCGGGAGCGCTGCAGGTAGACAACCCTTGCGCCGCGCACAGCCTCGGGGATCGCATCATAATCCGGCAATCCCTCTGCCGTCAGATCGACCTGCCCATACTGTACGCCGAAATCACGGAGAGAACCGTTTCCGCTGCCGCGGATGCCGATGACCTCCTCGAGCGTGTCATACGGGGAGCCGGTCACGCTGACAAGCCGGTCGCCGGGGCGCAGAACACCGAACAGCGCCGTGGAAAGTGCGTGTGTTCCGGAGACAAAATGATGCCGCACCAGCGCATCCTCCGTATGGAACACCTCCGCCCAGACCTTGTCAAGCTGGTCGCGGCCGATGTCGTCATAGCCGTAGCCGTTTGCGCCCGCAAAGCAGGCTGCGGAGATCTTCTGCGACTGAAACGCCTTCAGCACCTTTGCCGTGCAGTGCTGGGAAACGGCGTCAATCGCCGCGAACTGCGCGGAGGCGTCTTGTTCCGCCTGTGCAGCCGCATCAAGCAGTCTGCTGTCAAAATCAAAAACAGATTTCATCTTGTCACTTCCATTTTTCTGATTCCTCCGCTCCGGCGTCCTCAGAGAATTCCCTTTCCGCCGTCCGGATCGCCCTCATGCAGGCGCTCCCAGACGCGCTCGGATTCGATCAGTTCAAACCCGATCTCCTCGTAAAAGCTTTTCCGGATATCCAGCGCATAGAGAATCGCCGTTTTGCCCTGCGCGTCGATCTCGTTGGCAATCCAGTGCAGGAAATCGCGTGCATAGCCCTTGCCGCGTGCCGCCCGCTTGGTCGCCACCTGTCCGATCAGCACATGGCCTGCAAAATCGTAAATTGCGGTTGCCGCCGTGACATTGCAGTATGTATAACAATGCCGCAGACCGCGCCGCAGCATATGGGAGGTGTCCGTCAGCCACAGATCATAGGCAATCAGATTCGGGAAGCCTTCGGACAGGATCTCGTACACATCGTCAAGCCGCGGCTCTGCATTGACAGCGGCGGGATCAAACGCCGGAGAGACAGGGCCGGGGCGGAGCTGAAACACTGACCGCGGCAAAGCCTGATAGCCGGCCGGAGATAGCATCCGGAGAAGCGTCTGCGCGCCCTCCACACGGAACGGCGCGTGCATGGCAATGAAGAGGGAAAGCTCCTCCGCCGCGTCGATATCCCCTGTGAAGTCCGCCTGCGAGCTGATGAGCAGCGTACTGTTCTGCAGCATCATCCATGCGCGGTGCTGCCCGGAGCTCAGGACGAAAAAGCGGCAGAAGCTGTATTTGGTTCCGTAAGCCGACAGACAGCTCAGAATCTTTCTGCCGTAATGGCAGACCGACAGAGCCGCCGTATTGACAGCGGCGGGCGTTTTCAGTTCGCGGATCATAAGGTTCCCTCCGGCAGTGTCTCTGCAAGCGCAATCGCCAATGCTTCGCAGGCTTCTGCGTCCGCATACCGGATGACAGAGACCGGAGCGTGCAGATACCGGCACGGTACACTGACCGCCGCCACACGCACACCGCTTCCGGCATTCTGAATGGCTCCTGCATCGTTGCCGCCGGCGATTTTGCTTTTCGTCTGCCAACGGATTCCGCGGGAGTCACAGAGCTGCGCCGCCAAATCATACAGTGCCTTGTCATAGACCGTTCTGCCGTCGATCAGTGAGATCACCGCACCGCCGCCCAGACAGCAGACACGGTCTGCTCCGTGACTGTCAGGCAGATCGGCCGCCGTCGTCGCCTCCAGCACCACTGCGATGTCCGGATCCACGGCCCGTGCAGCAACGCCTGCACCGCGCAGTCCGACCTCCTCCTGCACGACAAACGCGACTTCAATATCATACGGCAGGTCACGGGAAAGGAGCGTCAGCAGAATCTCACATCCGAACCGGTCGTCAATCGCCTTTGCCGCAAAGGAATCGCCGATTGTCTGCGGGACAGTGTCAAAATACAGGATATCTCCGGCCGAAATGCCGCATTCGGCAGTTTCTGCCGCAGAGGAGGTTCCGATGTCACAGTACAGCGCAGACATCTCTGCGGGCTCTTTGCGTTCTTTTCCGCTCAGATGATGCACGGGCTTCGTGCCGATGACGCCGTTCAGCGCCGCGGCACCCGCTTTGACCGTTCTGCCGATGACTGCTGCGGCATTCACTCCGCCGACACAGTCAAAGGACAGTGTGCCATCATCATTCACAGCTGTGACCATCAGTGCCACTTCATCCATATGAGCAGAAAACAGGACCTTTGCCTTTGCAGGGTTTCTGCCCTTTTTATGCACGGTCAGATTGCCGAGCCGGTCGGTACGGATATCCTCCGCAGAAATGCCGGCCTCATGAATCTGCTGCAAAAGATATTCCCGGACGAGATGCTCTCTGCCGGAAGTGCCGCAGAGCGTACAAAGCTGTTCCAGTCGGCTGCGGTTCATCTGCCATCACACTCCTTTGCAAGTGCCGCAAGCAGCGCCGTGGTCTGTTCCACATCTGTCAGCGAGATCACTTCCACAGGCGTGTGCATATACCGGAGCGGAACAGAAAGCGTTCCGGCCCGGACGCCGCCCGGTGCGAGCGCCAGTGCATCCGCATCGGTTCCGGTCGATGACGGCATCACTTCGATCTGATACAGGATCTGCGCCTTCTGCGCTGCCGTTTTCATCAGCTCCGTCAGCTCCGGAGCCAGAACGGGTGAGATCCCGATTGCCGGACCTCCGCCGACCGGATAACACTCCGCAGAATCGTCATGGGAAATGCCGAAGGTCACATCGACTGCAACGGCATAGTCCGCAGGCTCGTTCATCGCAGCGAGCTTTGCGCCGCGTCCGCCGCGTTCCTCCTGTCCGCTCAGAACAAATGTCACGCGGCACGGAAGCTCCGCTTCTGCCGCGAGCGCCTCCGCAGCCAGAATCAGCGCTGCAACGCCGCAGCGGTCATCCAGCGCCGAGCCTGTCATACGGTCCCCGCTGAGCCTTCTGCACTTTGCAGCAAAATATACCGCGTCGCCGGGCCGGACCTGCTCCTGCACCCTTGCGGCACTGTCATATCCCAAATCCACACAGAGCTGTGTTTCTTCCGGCACAGCCTGCTCCCCTTTCAGCAGATGCGGCGGTAAAATCGAAATAACGCCGGAAAGCCGTGCGGGTGTTCCGGCTGTTCCGTACACCGTCACTGCCTGTCCGAGCAGAAGCCGCCGGTCAATTCCGCCGACTGCCCCGATTCGCAGAAAACCGTCATCCGTAATGCCGGTCACAAGAAAGCCGACCTGATCGAGATGCGCACAGAACAGCAGCACGGGCTTTTCTGCTCCGCTGCCCAGATGTGCCGTCACCGATCCGTCCGCATACGCTGCATCCGGTACATACTTCCGCAGCAGCTCCGCGGCAGCTTCACCGGTCTCCTGCTCTCTCCCCGCGACGCCGCGCAGGTCCGCCAGTGACGCGATGAGCTGATAGATTTTCTCATTTCCGGCATGATTCTGCATCGCTCTGTCTCCGTTTCCAATCTTGCTCTGCCGCTGTCCGAAAAACCGACTGCGTGCAACATTATTCAGAATATATTATATCAGAATACACGCAAAAATGCAAGACAAACGCCCCTTTTTGTCGCATTGACACAAAAACAGCGCATTCCGGCTGCCAATTCATGGAGTGTTCGCCGTCTCCCCGCAAACCGGCCGAAACGATTTTTCAATTTCCTATTGCAAAAGACGGAAAAATCAGATATAATAAAGGAAATGGCACAGGGAAGGGTGGTGCCGCACATTGCCGATTGACAGAAATCTGAACCCGGCGTTTCTGAACGATTATCTGACCTATCTGGATGTCATCCGGGGGCGTTCCGCCCGAACGGTCGAGGAGTACTACCGCGACAATGAACGGTTTCTGCGCTGGATGCACTGTGCGCTGAACCGCCTGCCCGCCGATGCCGCCGATACGCTCGACCTGCGGGAAATCACGGTACAGGAGCTTTCCGGCGTGACCGTTTCTCTGCTCTACGACTATATCCGGTGGCTGCGCGATGCACGCGGCAACACGCCCCGTTCCGTCGCCAGAAGGCTGAGCGCCGTCCGCAGCCTGTTCAAGTATCTGACCAAGACAAAGGGACTGCTCGAACAGGATCCGTGCGAACGGCTGGAGCTCCCCTCCGTCAAAAAAGCCCTCCCGCGCTTCCTGACGCTTGCAGAGAGCCAGCGGATGCTGGAAAGCACGGCGGAGATGCCGTCCGCGGATCCGCTCCGGGACTACTGCATCGTCACGCTGTTTCTCAACTGCGGGTTCCGTTTGTCCGAACTGGTCGGCATGAATGTCGGAGACATTGATTTCTATAACCGGCAGGTACGGGTGCTCGGAAAAGGAAGAAAGGAACGCATCGTCTATCTGAACGATGCCTGTCTGGCGGCACTGCACGAATACATTGCCGCAAGGGAAAACCCGCCGGAGGAACCGTCGGCGCTGTTTCTGAGCAGGAATCACCGCAGAATCAGCCGCAGACGCGTGCAGCAGATCGTCGAACAGGCGTTGACCGCTGCCGGCCTTGCAGGGAAAGGCCTCTCGACGCACAAGCTCCGCCATACCGCTGCCACGCTGATGTATCAGCACGGTCATGTCGATACCCTGACGCTCAAGGAAATCCTCGGACACGCATCCATTGCAACCACTGAAATCTACACACACCTTTCCAGCGAGCAGCGGCAGAACGCCATTGACAGCAATCCGCTCGCCGGTGAGCACAGGCAAAAAAAGCCATAATCAGAGCAAAGGAGTCATGTATCATGGAAAACAAGGAAATACTGGCAATTCTTGCAGCCGTTGCTGCTGTCGTCATCATCATCACAATCGGGAGAGTCATCCGCGGGCCGGAGGAAAGCTCAGAGGCACCTGCGTCAACGGTTTCTGCGTCCGGCTCCTCAGCCACAACCACCGCGACATCCAATATCTGGGATAAGCTCCGCGAGGAGAACAGCGCTTCCCAGTCCGCTTCGGGAACCGCAGATTCCGACATTCCGGATATGCCGTCAGTCACCGAGCTCGGCACCGTCACCTCGGCAAACAGCGTCACATCGTCCAGTACAACGATTTCTGTGACAACAGCTTCCTCCGAAGCATCCGAAACAGGACCGAACACCTATATCATCGTGCAATAACTGCGGACGGAGGAATCTCATTTGAAACTGCTCTTTTTCGGAGATGTCGTCGGGGAGTCCGGCACAAGCTGCTTCCGGCATCATGCTCCGATGCTCAGAAGACAATACGGTGCTGACCTGATGATTGTCAACGGGGAAAACTCCGCAAAGGGAAACGGCATCACGCCGCAGTCCGCAAATGCCCTGTTTGCAGGCGGCGCCGATGTGATTACAACCGGAAATCACTGCTTCCGGCGGCGCTGTGACGCGCTCTTTGACGATCCGCGCATCCTGCGGCCGGCAAACTATCCCGAAGGGGCGCCCGGAACCGGCTGCACCGTGCTTGACTGCGGCGCATTTTCACTCGCCGTAATCAACCTGCTCGGCACGGCCTTCCTGGAGCCGCTCGACAATCCCTTTTCCGCTGCGGACAGACTGCTGGCCGATCTCGGCACGCCCAACATCCTGCTCGATTTTCATGCGGAAGCAACCTCTGAAAAGCGTGCAATGGGCTGGTATCTCGCCGGAAAGGTCTCTGCCGTCATCGGGACGCACACCCATGTGCAGACTGCCGATGCCGAGATCCTCGACGGACACACAGGCTACCTCACTGACGCGGGCATGGTCGGCCCTTCCCGGTCTGTGCTCGGTGTCAGCATTGACGCTGCGGTCGAAAAGCAGCGCTTTCACCGTCCGGTGACCTTCACCGAAGCAGCAGGCCCCTGCATTCTCAACGCAGTGTTCCTCGAAACTGATTCCAAAACCGGCAAATGTACCAAAATCGAGCCCCTATTTATAAGGGATTCCACAAATTATACTTGAAAGCTTGACTTTTTGCATAAAATGTATTATACTCATAGCAGAGAGTAACGCAGCACAAAACGCGTACTTACTGCACGACCCCAATGGCATACTTTTTTTCAACTGACTTATAGGAGGTTTTAATATGGAAGTACTGAAAGTTTCTTCTCATTCCACACCCAATTCTGTGGCCGGTGCAATCGCCGGTGTCATCAGAGAACAGCATGTTGTTGAAGTGCAGGCTGTCGGAGCCGGTGCAGCCAATCAGGCAATCAAGTCCATTGCCATCGCGCGCGGATATCTCGCGCCGATCGGAATTGATCTGATCTGCATTCCCGCCTTTGCCAGCATTGAAATTGACGGAGAAGAGCGCACGGCAATGAAGCTGATTTGTGAGCCGCGCTGAACCAAGCTGGACAGAGAGCCGCCGGAATCACCCCGGCGGCTCTCTTTTTACACAGAAACGGAGGATTCCTTATGAACCGCACACTCGACTGGAACAACTATCTCAGACTGGCCGCACAGGCCGCGGCAGAGGGCATTGTCATGCTCCGGAACGAAAACGCTGCGCTCCCCCTCGCAAAAGAGGAGCAAATTGCTGTGTTCGGACGCATTCAGCTGCATTACTATAAAAGCGGCACGGGCTCCGGCGGCATGGTCAATGTCTCGAAAGTCACCGGTATTCTCGACGGTCTGCTGGAAGCCGGCGTCCGCGTCTATGAGCCGCTGCTGTCGGTCTACAAAGAGTGGGACAAAGCGCATCCCTATGATCTCGGAAGCGGCTGGGGCGGCGAGCCCTGGTCGCAGGAGGAAATGCCGCTGGACGATGCTCTGGTCGGCGATGCGGCCGCACACTGCACCCGCGCCGTGGTAATCATCGGCAGAACAGCCGGTGAGGAACAGGATAACCGCGCCGAAGCAGGTTCCTATCTGCTGACGGAAGCCGAGGAAGCCATGCTCGCACTGACTCGCAGACATTTTGAAAAGATCATCGTCCTGCTCAACACCGGCAATCTGATCGATCTCTCCTTCATCGACCGCGATCAGCCGGATGCCGTGCTCTGCGTCTGGCAGGGCGGTATGACCGGCGGCACCGGAACCGCAGATGTTCTGACCGGAAAGGTCTCCCCGTCGGGCAAGCTGACCGACACCGCCGCCCTTGCACTCTCCGATTATCCGTCCGACCGGAATTTCCACGGCAAAGAGAAGAATCTGTATGCAGAAGACATCTATGTCGGCTACCGGTACTTCGAGACCTTTGGCCCGGAAAAGGTGCGCTATCCGTTCGGCTTCGGTCTGTCCTATACAGCCTTTTCCGTCAGGGCCGAGGACTTCCGCCGGTGTCAGCATGACGGCACGGCTCTGACTGTCACCGTTACAAACACCGGCAAATACGCCGGCAAGGAAGTCGTACAGATTTACTGCGAGGCGCCGCAGGGGAAGCTCGGTCAGCCAAAAAGGCAGCTGACTGCCTTCCGGAAAACCGGTCTGCTGCTCCCCGGTGATTCTGAAACGATGCAGATTTCATGCACCCTGCCGCTCTCCTATGACGACAGCGGTGCGTCCGGCTATGCACACGCTTGGGTGCGGGAGGCAGGAGAATACCGCTTTTTCGCCGGCACGGATGTGCGTTCTGCTGCATACTGCGGCAGCGCATTTGTGGATACGACAGAATGCGTCCGCCAGTGTGAGCAGGCGATGGCGCCCGTTGAGGCGTTTCAGCGCATGAGGCCGGTTGCAGTCGGAACCGGATTCACTGTCGGCTGGGAGGATGTCCCGCTGAACTGCGTCGATGAAGCAAAACGCCGCACCGATGCGCTCCCGCAGCCGCTTTCCGCTGACGGCATCAAGCGGCAGCTCCGCGATGTCCTTGAAAACCGCTGCACGCTCGATCAGTTCATCGCACAGCTCTCCGATGAGGAGCTCTGCCAGATCGTCCGCGGAGAGGGCATGGGTTCTCCGCGTGTCACAGCCGGTACGGCCTCTGCTTTCGGCGGTGTCACCGATGCACTGACTGCCCGCGGGATTCCCGCTGCCTGCTGCTCAGACGGTCCCTCCGGAATGCGTCTGGACTGCGGCACCAAGGCATTCAGCCTGCCGAACGGCACCATGCTCGCCTCCACCTTCAACACGGAACTGATTTCTGAGCTCTTCGCCTGTGTCGGACTGGAGATGACCGCAAACCGCGTGGACTGCCTGCTCGGTCCCGGCATGAATATTCACCGGCATCCGCTCAACGGCAGAAACTTTGAATACTTCTCGGAAGATTCGCTGCTGACCGGAGAAATCGCTGCTGCGGTGCTGCACGGTCTGCACACCGCCGGCGTGGAAGGCACCGTCAAGCACTGCTGCGGCAACAATCAGGAAACGAACCGGCATTTCATTGACTCTGTGGTATCCGAGCGGGCACTGCGGGAGATCTATCTCGAAGGCTTCCGCATCGCGCTGACAAAGGGCGGCGGCAAATCCGTCATGACGACCTACGGTTCGGTCAACGGACTGTGGACTGCCGGCAATTACGATCTCTGCACACAGATCATCCGGAAGGAATGGGGCTTTGACGGCTTCCTGATGACCGACTGGTGGGCCAATATCAATGAACGCGGCCAGGCGCCGGACAGAAATCTTTTCGCGGCGATGGTCCGGGCGCAGAACGATGTTTACATGGTCTGTGCAGACAGCGCCGTTCACGGGGACGATCTCGCTGCCGCACTGGGAAACGGCACACTCACCCGCGCCGAGCTGCAGCGGTCGGCAGCCAATATCTGCCGGTTCCTGCTGCACACCCACGCCATGCAGCGGCTCTGCGGCACAGACGAACGCGTCGAAATCTGCAACCGTCCTGCCGACGCCTCGGATTCGGATGCTCCGGTCGAATTCTTCGAGCTGACAGACGGAATGGTGCTGCCGCTCGGTCACATCCAGACCGACAAGGGGACAAATTATCCGTTTGCGCTGACGGTCAACGATCCGGGCTGGTACCGTGTCACGCTGACCGCCTCCTCCGACCAGAGCGAACTGGCACAGATTCCCGTCACGCTGTTCAGCATGGGCACGGCAAGCGGCACCTTTACATGGAACGGCACCGGCGGAAAGCCTGTCTCCTACCGCAACACCCTGCCGATCTTTTCTCACTATACAGCCATGCGCCTCTACTTTGCACAGAGCGGGCTGCATATGGAATCGGTGAAATTTGAAAAGCTCTCCGGTGTCGCGGATGTCACCAATATGACCGACAAGCCGGACGATCCCGCATAAAGCATTTCAAAACAGGAAAACAGCCCGAAAGCGCTTTTTGGCCGCTTCCGGGCTGTTTTCCGGCATCGCAGTTTTATGCAGCAGGCGGCAGCTTCACCGCGCAGACCGTGCCGTGTCCGTCCCCGGCGCTCAGACGGTCTGTCACACGCAGCAAAAAGAGATACATTGCCAGACAGACGGCGCCGAACAGCACGATGCGTGTCAGGCTTTGCATCGGAATCCGGCCGAGCACCAGCATCAGCAGCGCAGAAAGCTGCCAGCTCAGCAGCAGCGAAAAGGCCGGCCGCAGGAGAATCCGCCGCCATGACGGACGCAGACCGGTCAGACGCAGCACGAAAAACAGCCGCACGGCATTGCCTGTCAGGTTACAGGCCATGTAGGACGCGACGATTCCGTAAAACCCGAACAGCGGCACACAAATCAGCAGAACAGAGATCCGCACGGTGTATTCCGCAAGATAGTTCAGCGAGGAAAAGCTCTGCTTTCCAAGCCCGCGCAGTACCCCTTCCATAATGATCTCCAGGTAGATCAACGGAATCACCGGCGCCATGCGGCGGAGAATCTGTCCCGTGAATGCGCCGCCGCCGAGCATCTCCCCGATCGGGCCGCCGAACAGCGCAAGCATCAGCACGACAGGGAACGAATAGGCAACGGTCTGCTCCAGCACACGCTCCGTCATCCTCCGGATGCCCGCTGCATCCCCTGCCGACCGTGCACGGGACAGCTCCGGCACCAGAAGTCCCGACATACAGCACTGCACGACGGACGGAAAAAACAGCGCAGGCAAAATAATCGCTTCAAATTCTCCGAACTGCGCGAGCGCCTCCCCCGTACTGCTGCCGTATTGCAGAAGCGTCAGCGGAACCAGAGCGTCGTTCGCGCTGCTCAGGAGCGCAACCAGACAGGCATTGCCGATCATCGGCAGCAGCAGGCGGAGAAACCTTCCGAATTTCAGGCCGCAGGCGGCAGCAGCTTCCCGCGGAATCCGCACAGTCAGCAGAAACAGAACCGCACTCCCCTGTCCGGCCAACATTGACAGAGCGAAGGAAGTCAGAATCGTCATACGCCCGGCAGGAATAAAAAACACCGCACAGAAGGCCGTCACGCCGGCCCGCAGCAGAAACTCCGTACACTCGGCGATTGCGGGCGCATAGACGCGGTGATAGGCATAGCAGCGCCCCTTCAGACAGGCGCTGAGCGCGGAAAGCGGCAGCGATAAGCTCAGCAGACGGACTGTCAGCGCTGTCGCACCGGTCCCCTTCAGAAGCGGAGCGGTCAGCGGCGCTGTCAATGTCAGCAGGACCGCACACGCACCGCTCAGGCTCATGCAGAACCGGAGCGCATACCGGAAAACCTGCCGCGGATTTCCGCCGCAGCCGAGCTCCTCCGACAGGAACCGGCTGGATGCAATAAAGCCGCTGCCGCCGCTCAGAACCGCAGCCAGGCTGTAAAAAGAGCCCATCAGCGTCAGCGCACCGACCGAGGCCGCGCCGAGGCTTCGCGTCAGAAAAATATTGAACAGCAATCCAAGCCCCTGCAATGCAACTGAAAAGATACTCAGCAGCATACTTTCCTCCAGCATGGATCTGCGGCCTGTGCCCATCCCGATCACCTCAGGAACAGTCTATGCCGCAAACGGTCAAAATAGAAGCAGGACTGCGCCGTTTCTGCCGGTGCAGCCCTGCTTTTTCGTTCAGATGCGGGAATAAACCGTCTTGGCGGTCACACCGGTCAGCCGGCCGATCCGGCCGGACAGCCCGTTAATCGTGTCCTGCGGCGCGTCAATCGCAACACTGATGATGCTGATGCCGCGCTGGCGGTACGGAATGCCCATCCTGCCTATGATATACCCGCTGAATTCATGCAGCAGCGCGTTCAAGGCAGTGACCTGTTCGCTGTTTTCCACGATAATACTGATGAGTGCCACTCTTGATTCCATCTGTGAACCCTCCTGTCAGTCCAGCTCGAACGCGCCGGTATAGAGCTGATAATATGTGCCCTTCTGTGCAATCAGAGCATCGTGACTGCCGCGCTCGATGATTCTGCCGTGATCGAGCACCATGATGACATCTGAATTCTTGACCGTCGAGAGGCGGTGTGCGATGACAAAGACGGTTCTGCCCTTCATCAGCGCATCCATGCCGCGCTGGACAATCGCTTCGGTTCTCGTATCAATCGACGAGGTGGCCTCGTCCAGAATCATGACCGGCGGATCGGCAACCGCAGCGCGTGCGATTGCGATGAGCTGGCGCTGACCTTGCGAGAGATTCGCGCCGTTTCCGGTCAGCATCGTGTCGTAGCCCTCCGGCAGACGCGTAATAAAGCTGTCGGCACCTGCGAGCTCGGCCGCGTGACGGCATTCCTCGTCGGTCGCATCCAGTCTTCCGTAACGGATATTCTCCATCACCGTACCGGTAAACAGATTGGTCTCCTGCAGAACAATGCCGAGGGATCGGCGAAGATCGGACTTGCGGATCTTGTTGATGTTGATGCCGTCATAGCGGATCTTGCCGTCCGCGATGTCGTAAAAACGGTTAATCAGATTTGTGATGGTCGTCTTGCCCGCGCCCGTCGCGCCGACAAACGCTACCTTCTGTCCGGGCTTTGCAAAGACCGAGACATCATGCAGCACAGGCTTGCCTTCCTCATAGGCAAAGTCCACGCTGTCCAGCGTCACATCGCCCCTGAGCGGCGTGTAGGTCACAGAGCCGTCGGCACTGTGCGGATGCTTCCACGCCCAGCAGTGCGTGCGCTCCGAGGTCTCTGTCACGGTTCCGTCCGGTGCAATCTCGGCGTTGACCAGTGTCACATAGCCGTTATCCGGCTCCGGCTCCTGATCCATCAGCGCAAAAATACGCTCCGCGCCGGCAATCGCCATGACAATCGAATTGATCTGCTGCGTCAGATTGTTGAGGTTGCCCGTAAACTGCTTGGTCATATTGAGGAACGGCACCACGATATCAATGGACAGAATCTTGCCCGAAACGGAAAGATTCGGTGCATGGGTAATCAGAAGCGCGCCGCCGACCGCAGCAATCACAACATAGAGGATGTTTCCGATGTTCATGATGATCGGTCCGAGCGCGTTGGCATAAGCGTGCGCACGGTAGCTGTCCTCATAGAGCTGATTGTTGATCTCGTCAAAATCGCGCTGGCTTTGGTCCTCATGGCAGAACACCTTGACAACCTTCTGGCCGTTCATCATCTCCTGCACATAGCCTTCGGTTCTGCCGACAGACTTCTGCTGGCGGACAAAATACTTTGCGGAGCCGCCGCCGATCTTGGCAGAAACCATCATCATTGCGGCAACACCCAGCAGGACAACCAAGGTCAGCCACACGCTGTACCAGATCATAATGCAGAACACAAACAGCACAATCGAACCGGCCTGGATCATCTGCGGCACAGACTGTGCAACCAGCTGCCGCAAAGTATCCAGATCGTTGGTGTAATAGCTCATGATGTCACCGTGCTGATGCGTGTCAAAAAAGCGCACCGGCAGATTCTGCATTCCGTCAAACATCGTCTGGCGCATCTTGTTCAGGAAGCCGTGCGTCATAATGGCGATCAGCTGCTGATAGAGCGTCATTGAAATCAGTGAAAGCACATAGAGCGCGACGAGAATCAGCACCTTCGGGACGATCGTCTCCTTCGCAGCGCTCCAGTCGCCGGATTCCGTATACTTTGCAACATCGGCGAGCACCTTTTGCAGGAACACCGCCGGAATCGAGGAAGCTGCCGCAGAGAACAGGATGCAGATACCGGTCAGCGGCAGCATCACCGGATAAAAGCCGCGGAGCATTTTCAGCACACGGAACAGGGAACGGAAGGCATCCGTCTTGGTGCTCGGCTCCCCGTACACCTTGACATTACGCGGCATCGTTCCCACCTCCGTTCGTCTGCTGCTCGTAGATTTCACGGTAGATTTCGCTCTCGCGGAGAAGCTGTTCATGCGTGCCCTGTGCCGCAATGGAACCGCCGTCCATCACAAGGATCATATCGGCATCCATGACGGAGGCCACGCGCTGCGCAATGATGATCTTGGTCGTTTCCGGAATAAACTTCCGGAAACCGGCCCGGATCTGTGCATCGGTACGGGTATCCACCGCACTGGTCGAATCGTCGAGAATCAGAATTTTTGGGCGGCGCAGCAGCGCACGGGCGATGCAGAGGCGCTGCTTCTGACCGCCGGATACATTCGTACCTCCCTGCTCGATCTTCGTATCGTAGCCGTCCGGGAAGCCAGTCACAAAATCATGTGCCTGTGCCAGAACACAAGCCTCCTCCATTTCGGCGTCGGTGGCACCGGGATCGCCCCAGCGCAGATTTTCCTTTACCGTACCGGAAAACAGCTCGTTCTTCTGAAGCACCATCGCCACATTGCTGCGCAGCGTATTCAGGTCGTATTCGCGGACATCTCTCCCGCCGACCTTGAGGCTGCCGGCAGAAATGTCATACAGACGCGGAATCAGCTGTACCAGCGTGGACTTGCCCGAACCGGTGCCGCCCAGAATCCCGACCGTTGCACCGGACGGAATGTGCAGCGTAATGCCGGAAAGCGCATCATTCTTCGCCTTTTCGGAATACTTGAAGCTGACATCCGTAAAATCCACAGAACCGTCCGGTACTTCCGTCACGGCGTTTTCCGGATTGTGAATGGTCGGCTCCTCTTCCAGCACCTCGGAGATGCGGCGGACCGACTCCGCGGACATAGTCAGCATCACATAAATCATAGACAGCATCATCAGCTGCATCAGAATCTGGAAGCCGTAAGTCAGCATACTGGACATCTGTCCGACATCAATCGTCGTGCCGCGGTTCGTGATGATGATTTTGGAACCGATCAGCAGGATAAACGCCATGTTAAAGTAAATGCAGAACTGCATCAGCGGTCCGTTCAGCGCGACAATCCGCTCGGCCTTTGTGAAATCGCTGCGGATGTCGTCAGAGGCCTTGCCGAACTTCTTTTTCTCGTATTCCTCACGGGAAAAGCCCTTGACCACGCGCATTCCGCGCACATTTTCTTCAATGGACTCATTCAGCCGGTCATATTTCTTGAACACGCGGCGGAATGCCGGCATCGCAAAATGTGCAATTCCCAGCAGACCAAAGATCATCACCGGAATGACGACAATAAACATACCGGCCAGCTTTCCGCCCATGACAAATGCCATGATGATCGAGAAAATCAGCATCAGCGGCGCACGCACGGCAATCCGGATCAGCATCATGAACGCCATCTGCACATTGTTGATATCGGTGGTCAGGCGCGTCACGAGCGAGGATGTGGAAAACTTGTCGATATTGGCAAACGAAAAGGTCTGCACACGGGAGAAAATGTCATGCCGGATGTTACGGGAAAAACCGGCAGACGCCTTGGCACAGGTAAAACCGGCCAGACCGCCGCAGGCCAGCGATACCGCCGTCATCAGCAGCAGAATCAGTCCGGTACGCAGGATATAGCCCATATCCACGCCGTTTTTCACATGATTCACAAGCTCTGCCGTGATGTACGGGATCACCGCCTCTATGACAGCCTCCAGTGCAATGAACAGCACGGTCAGCAGCGCAGGCTTCCGGAACTCCCGCAGACAGCGGGTAATCGTTCGGATCATGGATTCTCCTTTCCGGAAGACACTGCTTCGTCCAGATTTTGCAGCATCCGCACAAAATAGGCCTGAAGACGCGTGAGCTCGTCCTCTGTGAAGCCCTTTGTCAGCTGCCGTTCGGTACATTCCATATCAGCCTGAATCCGCTCGGAGTACACTCTCGCACGGTCCGTCAGAATGATTTTCTTCAGCCGGTCATCACAGGCCACACGGATTCGCGTCACCAGCCCCTTCTGCTCCATCTGTGCGAGCAGCTTGGAGGTTCCAGAGCGCGAAAGTCCCAGCGCCGATTCTATATCGCGCTGATAGATATCCGTATCTTCATGCTCAATCAGAAAGCCGATTACCCAGCTGTGCATACCGGTAATATTGTCAACCTTCTGCTTCACCTCAGAGCGCTCATATCTTCGGCGGATTCCGCTGCTCAGCATCCGGAGGCTCTGTAAGATCCCCTTGTCCTTCATGATCTGTCATCCTTTCTGAAAAAATGATCCCGCAAACACACTGTTTACAAGTCAACATTATACAGCATTTTCGGCGGAAAGTCAAGTGAAAAATCAGTGAAAGAGCCGGCCGGCTTACGCATTCAGGGACAGAATATGCCTTGCCACATGCACGCCGGACGCGGACGCGTGAGACAGGGAGTGCGTGACACCGGAACAGTCTCCGATCACATACAGCCCCTCATGCTTCGTCCGCAGATTGCTGTCGATTTCCACTTCCATATTGTAGAACTTGACCTCGACGCCGTAGAGAAGCGTGTCGTCGTTCGCAGTACCGGGCGCGATTTTGTCCAGCGCATAGATCATCTCGATGATGCCGTCCAGAATGCGCTTGGGCATCACGAGGCTCAGATCACCGGGCTGTGCCGCCAGCGTCGGCACCACATAGCTCTCCGCAATCCGCTGGCGGTTGCTCCGGCGTCCGCGGATCAGATCGCCGAATCGCTGCACCATAACGCCGCCGCCCAGCATATTGGACAGTCTGGCAATGCTCTCGCCATATCCGTTGGAATCGCGGAACGGCTCGGAGAAGTGCTTGCTGACCAGCAGTGCGAAATTCGTGTTTTCGGTATGCAGGGCAGGATCTTCATAGCTGTGTCCGTTCACCGTCACGATTCCGTTTGTGTTCTCGTTGACGACAACGCCGTGCGGGTTCATGCAGAAGGTCCGCACAAGGTCCTCAAACTGCTTTGTGCGGTAGACGATCTTGCTCTCGTACAGCTCGTCGGTCAGATGAGAAAACACCGCAGCCGGCAGCTCGACGCGCACACCGATATCCACGCGGTTTGAACGGGTAGGGATATCCAGTGCCGTGCAGACCGACTCCATCCACTTGCTGCCGCTTCTGCCGACTGAAATCACACAGATGTCCCCCTGAAATTCCCCCCGATCGGTTGTCAGGCGGTAGCCGTCTGCGGTCTTTTCGACGGTCTGCACCTCGGTCCGGAAGTGGAAATCGACCTGATCCTTCAGCTCGTTATAAAGGTTTTCCAGCACGATGTAATTGATATCCGTGCCGAGATGCCGGACCTGTGCGTCCAGAAGATGCAGGTCGTTCTCGAAGCACTTTTTCTTGATCGCAGTATTGGCCGTCGAGTAGAGCTTCGTACCCTTGCCGCCGTGCGACAGATTGATCTCATCGACATACCGCATCAAAGAAAGCGCCTCATCCCGTCCGACATATTCATAAAGCGTTCCGCCGAACTGATTGGTGATATTGTATTTTCCGTCCGAAAAGGCGCCCGCTCCGCCGAATCCGTTCATGATCGCACAGGTCTTGCAGCCGATGCAGGACTTGACCTTTTTTCCGTCAATCGGACATTTTCTTTTGTCGAGCGGATTTCCGCATTCCAGAACCGCGATCTTCAGCGACGGCTCCTTCTGACAGAGTTCATAGGCCGTAAAAATACCGCCGGGCCCCGCTCCGACGATCAGCACATCATATTTCATTCTGCGTTCTCCCCTTTTCACATCTTTTGTGCCGGTATATCTTTATTATACCACATAGATGCTGAAAAAGTCAACAGTTTCGGGGGTGTTTCCTTTTCCGGCTTTCCGCATCCGGAGCCGGAACCGCCCGCTGCCGAAAATGCCGTCCCTGCTTTCACAGCGGGACGGCATTCTGAATGTTATTTCATGGCGCGCTGCTTTGCGAGCAGAGCCTGAATTTTGTCATGCGGATTGATGACCTTGGTGATCGAGACATCGTGGTTGATTGCAGCAATGAAGTATGCGGCATACTTGGAAACATCGACCTCGTGGAACCACGGACGCTCCAGCAGCGCCGGCATCCGGTAGGTCAGGTTGGTGCCGAACACCGCGTGCAGCGTGCCGTCCTCATACGCCTTGTCAAATGCTTCCAGACCGTGTGTGAACAGCCCGTATGTGGCGTAGGCGATGATACGCTCCGCCTTGCGCGCCTTTAAGTTCTGCGCAAGATCCAGAATCGAACCGCCGGACGCGATGATGTCATCCGCGACAAAGACGGTCTTGCCTTCCACCGGATTGCCGAGATACTCGTGCGCGACGATCGGGTTTTTGCCGTCCACCACGCGGGAATAATCGCGGCGCTTATAGAACATACCGAGATTGACGCCGAGCACGCTTGCATAGTACATATTTCTGCCGAGCGCCCCTTCGTCCGGGCTGATGACCATAAACTTTTCCGGCGACATATCAAGGTTCGGGAATGCACGGAGCATAGTTTTCAGAACCTGATACGACGGGATGACATTGTCAATGCCCATCAGCGGCACCGCGTTGCTGACACGCGGATCATGTGCATCAAAGGTGACAATGTTCTCGACGCCCATTGCCTGAAGCTCCTGCAGGGCAACCGCACAGTCAAGCGACTCGCGGTAATTGCGGCGGTGCTGTCTGCCGCCGTACAGCAGCGGCATGATGATGTTGAGACGGTGTGCCTTGCCGGACGCCGCTTCGATGATCCGCTTCAGATCCTGATAGTGGTCATCGGGCGACATGGAGTTCACGCGGTCAAACATCTTGTAGGTGCAGCTGTAATTTCCCACATCAATGACAATGTAGAGATCCAGTCCGCGGATTGTGGACTTGATCAGACCTTTTCCGTCACCGGACGCGAAACGAGGGCACTCACACTCGATCAGATAGCTCTGATCGGGGAAGCCGTTGTCATTCGCCCAGCTGACAAGGTAGTCATTGATTTTCTTTGCGAGCTGCTCCGCTCCCGGCATCGCAATGATCCCGAGCGGTGCAACGCTGTTCGTGTTCCGGTAAAGTTCATCGGTAGCAGCAGCCGTCATAATCCTTACATCCTTTCGCGATTCGGTTATTTATTTACAATAGCAATCGACATAGCGGTCGATATCCGACTGAATGATCTCTCTGGCGACCTTGGCGTCGCCGAACTGGTCCACAGCCGTTGTTTTCTTTTCCAGTTCCTTATACACCGAGAAGAAGTGTACCATCTCCTCAATGATATGCGGCGGAAGCTGATCAATATCGGTGTAAGTGTTATAATTTGGATCGTCAAACGGAATTGCGATAATCTTGTCGTCACGGTGTCCCTGGTCAATCATGCGAATGACGCCGATCGGATAACAGCGGACCAGCGTCATGGGTGAGAGCGTCTCCGAGCAGAGCACCAGCACATCCAGCGGATCATTGTCATCCGCGAAGGTACGGGGAATCATCCCGTAGCTGGCGGGATAATGCGTCGAGGTGTGCAGGATGCGGTCCAGCATAATCAGACCGGTCTCCTTGTCGAGCTCGTATTTAATTTTGCTTCCCTTGGGGATTTCGATGACGGCCACAAAGTCGTCCGGCGTGATGCGCTTGGGGTTCATCGTATGCCAGATATTCATAGGGCACCTTCCTTTCGGAATAAATCTGAATCCAAACGAGTTTGCCTTGTATAATCAGTATATCACAAAATGCTCATGCTGTCAATCGGCATTGGGGGTTTTTGTCATTTTGCATGATTTCCGTAAAAAGCCGGGCTGATTTTCGCCGGACAGGGTAAGCCGTCCGGCAGCCCGTCAAAGCAGAGCCGGTCGTCCGGCAAAGACAGAACTCAGCAGGACGCCTTGTGCTCAGACTCCAGTTTTTCCAGTGTTTCCGCGAGGATTTCCTGCCGCAGCGCCGTCAGCCAGCCGGAGAAAGCTGCCGCCTCAAAAGCATAGGTTTTGTTCAGCGTCCGTTCCCCCTCGGACCATGTATCAAGCGGCGATTCGTTGTGCTGTATGACAGCCTCCAGCTTGTCCAGCGCACGGTACAGCTTCGCCTCCGGTGTCTGCTGCGCATCCATTTCTGCAAAGAGCGCCGTCAGATCGGCCGACAGCTCCGCAGGCAGGGACTCCGTCCACTGTCTGAGCAATGCCGCTTCCCGCTGCCGGTCCGCGTCTGTTTTCTCAAAGGCCGGAATGTCTCCGGTAAAGCACTCCCCCAGATCGTGAATCAGGCACATCCGGATGACACGGCTGATATCGGCACCGGGAAATTCATGCTGCAGGAGCATGGCCATCAGCGCGATGCGCCAGCTGTGCTCCGCAACGCTTTCCGTCCGCCGGCCGCTGGTCGTACAGTGCCGCAGCGTGTCCTTCAGGCGTTCCGCCGTATGAACGATTTCCAGAAATTCCTTCGGATTCATCCGATCGCCTCCGTTCTGTTATATTATACACCAGACCGGCGCATCTGTCAATCGGAAGGCAGCGCGGACACTGCCGCCGGTACGGGAGAACCGGCAGCAGTCCATCCGAGGCATCAGGGCGTCCCGTCCAGCAGCGCGCAGCTCCGGAGCGTAAAGACGCCGTCCTCGGAAGCCAGAAGCAGCTCGCCGGTTTCCCGCTTCAGAATGCAGTCGGCAATCAGCGGCTCGATCTGCTGCTGCACCGCCGTGCGGATGGCTCTCGCCCCGCCGTGTCCGGTATCGGCAGCCGCGGCGAGAGCGTCCGGAAACGCAGGTTCCCAGTGCAGCCGGCATCCGATTGCTGCGGCGCGCTCGCGCAGACCGTCCAGCTGGATTTCCGCGATTTTCCGGTAGTCGTCTGCATCGGGCTGCCGGAATATGACCGCAGCATCCAGACGGTTCAGCAGTTCCGGCCGAAGCATTTTCCGCAGCGCACTGAGCAGCCGCGCTTTTCCGGCATCATCCGCGCCGGGCGGATTCTGAAAGCCGAGCACGCCGCCCTGCAAGGTCTCGGCGCACAGATTGGATGTCAGAATGACCAGCGTCTCCGAAAAGTACGCCCGGTGTCCCTGCCCGTCGGTCAGCGTGCCGTCCTCCAGAATTTGCAGGAGCAGCGAAAGGACATCCGGATGCGCCTTTTCCATTTCGTCAAAGAGCAGGACACTGTACGGCTGTCTGCGCACGCGCTCTGCCAGCGAAACACTCTCCTCATACCCGACATATCCGGGCGGCGCACCGGTCAGCCGCGAGACCGCATGGCGCTCCATATATTCGCTCATGTCAATGCGAATGAGATTCCCGCCGAACAGCAGCTCGGAAATCTTCTGTGCCAGCATCGTCTTGCCGACACCGGTGGAACCGAGAAACAGAAAAGCCCCGACCGGTCTGCCCCCGCCCCGGAGCCCGCTGCGTGCCCGCCGGATTGCGTTTGCAACGGAATGCACGGCCTCATCCTGCCCGATAACCGACTCCTGCAGGCGTGTCTCCAGATGCAGCAGCGCATCGGCCTCGGCTGCACTGACCTGACAGACCGGCACACCGGTTTTCACCGCAACGATCTCCGCAATCTCCGTTGCATGAACCGCCGTGCATCCCGGATCGCCCCACTCCGAGGCCGTTTCTGCCTCCGCACTGTGGCTGAGCCTCGCCGCTGCACACGCCTCATCTATGAGATCGAGTGCTTTGTCCGGCAGAGCGCGGTCATGCAGATACCGCACGGAATACCGCACCGCGGCATCAATCGCGTCCGCACCGATTTCCAGCCCGTGATACCGCTCATACCGGCTGCGCAGTCCGGCAATCATCTCGGCGGCAAGCGTCGGGGACGGCTCCGCAATGCGTACCGGCTGAAACCGCCGGTCCAGTGCGGCATCCTTTGCAATCAGACGGCGGTATTCGTCCTCTGTCGTCGCTCCGATGAGCTGTAGCTCGCCGCGTGCCAGACGGGGCTTTAAGATGTTTGCCGCATCAATGGCACCCTCCGCGGCGCCGGCCCCCGTAATCATATGCAGCTCGTCGATGAACAGGACGATCTGCGGATCGCCCGCCGCCTCGTCCATACAGGCCTTCAGCCGCTCCTCGAAATCTCCGCGGTATTTGGCGCCGGCCAGCATCCCCGTCAGATCGACGGCCAGCAGCACACGGCTCCGCAGCACCGGCGGTACCCTTCCTTCCAGAATCCGCTTTGCAATGCCCTCAACAATCGCGGTCTTGCCGACGCCGGCTTCCCCGATCAGTACGGGATTGTTTTTCGTGCGGCGCAGCAGAATCTGCAGCACACGGCACAGCTCCGTTTCCCGCCCGATCAGCGGATCAAACTTCTCAGCGGCAACCGGATCGGTCAGATGTCTCGTATATTTCGCCAGCATCGGACATACCCGTCTGTCAAACTGCGGAAATCCGGCGTCCGGCGCGGATTCCGCCGCACAGGCGCTACGCAGGGCTGCCAGAGAGATTCCCATTCCGCGCAGCATGGCGGACGCGCCGCACTGCTCCTCACTGAGCACGGCCAGCAGCAGATGCTCCGAGCTGATCTGTCCGGTGCCGTCTGCCTCCCCCTTCTTCTGTCCCAGCTTTCCGGCACGGTTCAGGATTCGCTGAAATGCCGGCGTCAGCGCCTCGTCTGTCAGAACTGCGGGGACATCGCTGCCGAGCTCCTCCAGAACGGACTGCTGAAAGCGCTGCAATGTGACGCGGTGCGTGCGCAGAATGGCGGCACCGACATTGCTGCCGTCGGTCAGCATCGCAAGAATCAGATGCTCACTGCCGACAAAGCTGTGTCCGAGCTGCTCGGCCTGCTGCTTTGCGCCGGCTATGATTCGCCGCGCCTTTTCGGTATAATGCTCTAACTGCAAACTCATCCCTCCGGCTCTGTACCGTATCGCTGCGATACGGTTCTCCCGCGGCAAAAAGCGGGAATCTGTAACAGTATATGCAGCCCCGCGCCGTTTTTTTCAGCACGGGGATACGAGGAGAGTATGGTCCGGTTCCGCCCGCCGCATACATCCGGCGAAAAAAAGCCGCACACATTTCCCCTGCCGGCATATGATAAGACCAGAGAGCGGCAGCACCGCTTCTCACGCAAAGGCGGGGTGCTCCGGACACCGCGCCGACCGTCTGATTTTTCTGAGAGATAAGGAGTGTCTGATTATGTGCGGTAACGATTGCAACAGCTTCTGGTGGATCATCATCCTCCTCCTGATTTTCTTCATGTTCTGCGGCAGCGGCTGCGGATGCGGCTGCAATAACAACAACGGAAACTGCGGCTGCGGCTGTTGATTTCCAAACACAGAGCGCCCCGCTCCGGTCCCGGTCGGCCGGCGGGGCGCTCTGCGCTTTTCTTTCAGTTGAGGGCGCGGTTCCGACAGATTTCGCACCGCAGCCGTAGTACAATATATGCAGCAGCCGATCCGGATATTCTGACATCGGCTTTGCTGACTGAATCAGAAGAAAGAAAGGAACCGTGCATATGGTAGAACTGAAAGAAGAGCCGCAGCGTCTGACGGCATATTTAAGCGGCGAACTGGACCATCACCGCGTGCGGGAGATCCGCGAGGCAGTGGACTATGTCGTGCAGGAGCAGATGCCCCCTGTCGTCATACTGGATTTCCGGCGCGTCACATTCATGGACAGCTCCGGCGTCGGGCTGATTATGGGCAGATCACGCGTCCTCAGCGCATACGGCGGCGTACTGGAGATTCACAATCCGTCCCCGCAGATCCGAAAGGTCCTGCGGCTCTCCGGCGCGGACAGGCTGGCTGTCATCCGGAATTACGCAGACAGAACGGGAAAGGAGCCGGAACATGATTACGCTCAATGAACTGAAATGCAGCTTTCCCGCCCGCTCGGAAAACGAGAGCTTTGCCCGCACGATGGTCTGTGCCTTTGCCGCGCAGCTCGATCCGACGGTCGAGGAGCTGGCCGACCTCCGGACCGCAGTCTCCGAGGCCGTGACGAATGCGGTCGTCCACGGCTACCGCGGAAAGGAAAACGGTATCATCACGGTGACCGTCCGGCTGCTGCCGAACCGTGTGGTCTATGTCCGCATTGCGGACAAGGGCTGCGGCATCGCCGACATCGAACAGGCAATGACGCCGCTGTATTCCAGCGCACCGGCCGAAGAACGCGCCGGGCTCGGCTTCACGGTCATGCAGAGCTTTACGGACACGCTCTCCGTCCGGAGCAGCGTCGGCGCCGGCACCGTCATCACCATGCGAAAGAGGCTGCAAAATGCAGACGAAATCTCCGCCGGTCGCAGCTGAGGAGCATCTCGGTCTCGCGCATCTGTGCGCAAACCGCTTCCGCGGCCGCGGCATCGAATATGAGGAGCTGTACTCCGCCGGATGCTACGGTCTGGTCAAAGCGGCAAACGCCTATGATCCGTCCCGCGGCGTGTGCTTTTCCACCTATGCCGTACCGGTCATTGTCGGCGAGATCCGGCGGCTCTTCCGGGACGGCGGCAGCGTACATATCGGGCGGCGGCTCAAAACGCTCTCCGTTCAGGCAGCCCGCATCGGGGACCGGCTCCGGCAGGAGCACGGCAGAGAACCCTCTGTCCATGAAATTGCGCTGGAAATGGGGCTCACCGATGCAGAAACGGCAGAGGCGCTCTGCGCGGCTTCCCCGACCGTCTCGCTGACGGCTGTGACCGAGGACGGCGAAATGCAGACCGATATCCCTGTCCCCTCCCCGGAAACGGCTTTGCAGGAGCATCTCGCGCTGGAGCAGGCTCTCGCTCTGCTCGCGCCGCAGGACCGCACGCTCATTCATCTGCGCTATGCCAAACAGATGACGCAGTCCCAGACGGCCGCACAGCTCGGCATGACACAGGTACAGGTCTCCCGCCGCGAAAAGAAAATTCTGACCTTTCTCCGCACGGAGCTGCAGCGCTGACCGCTCTCTGCACAAAAAAACGGCTCTGCACCGGTATCCGCTCGGATATCCGGTCACAGAGCCGTTTGTTGCTGCATCACTTCTTTTTCCGGCTGCGCACCTCGGCTGCCGCCTTGTCGGACAGCGGCTTCAGCAGGCAGAATGAGATCAGCGCACAGACGATATAGTCACCGATCAGAAATACAATGCGCAGCAGCGTCGAATCCGTCAGTCTGCGCAGAAACAGGTACAGACCGATGAACAGCGCGAGAAATACGATAAACTGCAAAATGGAGAAAAACTTGGCAGGACCGTCCTGCTGCGGAAGATTGAGATTCATGTCAGATGCCTCCGGTTTCGTGATTTGTTACCATCATACCACAACCGGCGGAAAATGTCAACTGACAGACTGCAAAATCCCCGCGAAAACCGGTATGCCGGTTTCTCTGTCCGTAATCAGATAGACAAACGGACGGTCCAGAATGACCTTTTTGATCTGCTGCGGCGGTTCCGCAGATTTGGAGCCGCGGACGGAGCTTGCAGCGCCGGCTTTTGTGCCGTCCGCATCCAGTATGATCTGCGTTTTTTGCAGAACCTCCGTGATTTGCAGCGGCGTGCTGTCCGTGATGCCGGAAAAATCGGCAGAGGATGTAAAGGCATCTGCCATGCCCATCGCAATCAGCGTTTCCTCAAACCGGTTGCTGTCTTCATACCGGAACACCGGCATCATCGTCTCCACAGAGCAGGGCTCCGGCTTTGTCAGTACCGTCAGCAGGGTATCCGGTGTCAGAGATTGCAGAAGCTGCAGCGGTGTCGTTCCCTCATCCGGCAGAATCGCGGCGAAATCATATGACGCCTGATACGGCTTCAGAAAGCCCTGTCCGCCCTCGCAGCAGAACCAGCGCGATTCCCGTGTGCGAAGCATCGTGACGGACTGCTCTGTGCCGTCTGCGGCACGGAAGATGCTGTTTTTCACCTGATCTTCCTTCTTACAGCGGGTTTCCCAGCGTGCGTCAAAGGTCACGGCGTTGATCATCAGCATCATGTCTTCCCGGTTTCCGTCCTGTAGATCGTCCAGCAGCTCCGGAATCATGCCGTCGGTCGCGTGGCTTACCCAGCGGTTGATATCCCGCACCGTACTGCCGTCAAACGGGGCAGCATATGCAGCGGCGCCGTAGTAATCGGCGTTTGTTTGCAGGAATTCCGGGCGTACATGAAAACCGGACGAATCCCGGAACCAGATGCTGTTTGCGGTTTTGAGGCGGCAGCCTTCCGTGTCGGGCTGTGCCTTCCGCCAGCAGCAGAGATCGGCATTCAGCTCGCTGAGCGGCCGGCCGCCGGAAAGCACCTGCGTCATCTGCGCACCTGTCCGTCCGGCAGCACCGTTTGCCGTCATCGCAAGCGCCTGCATCATGGAATAGGGCGAAATCAGCAGATTGTCGTCCGGACGCGCTTCAGCTGTTTTTTGCAGCAGACTGAGCGCAAAAGTGGTCTGCCCGGATGCAAATTCCGGTGTCAGCCGGTGTTCCTCCGTCTGCCGCGGCGTATAGCCGGCCGTCAGATCTGCGGCCTTGACATGAAGGCTCCCGCAGCTGACCAGCAGCAGAGATGCGGCCAGAAGCGCCGTCAGTTTCAGTTTTTTCATCATCGTTCTCCTGTCAGGATGCACTCAGACGGATTGCAGAATGCCGATAAAGACCGGCAGATTCGTTTCAAGGTCGAGAATGCAGTAGAGGAACGGGCGGTCGAGCGTCACCTTGTATTGATCCGGCGGCGCGGCGCTGCACACACTGACAGATGTCGCGACAGCAGCCTTTGTGCCGGTTTCATCGACCTCGATGCGTGTCTGATGCTGCACACCGCTGATATACAGCCCCTTCTGCCCGCCGGCAGTCATTGCGGAAAAATCGGCAGCGCCGCCGTCAAAGGCATCGCCCATGCCCATTTCCGTCAGGGCATTCCGAAGGTCGGTGCCGTATTCGGCCGAGAACTTCGGCAGACCGGCCGTCACCTCTGCTTCCGTCCTTTGGGAAAGCAGTTCCTGCAACCGTTCCGGCGTCAGCGCGGCAACATAATCCGTGACGGAGATGTCCTCATCGGGCAGAATTGCCGCAAAGGCATAGCGGTCGCCGCGGTAGGGCTTGAGAAAACCTCTGGCATTCGTATCCTTCAGGAAGTATTTTTCATCCGAAAACATCATTTTCACATTCTTCGCGGAGCCGTCCGCCTGATGGAATTCCCTTTCCGTGATTCTGCCGCGCTCGTACTTCTGCTGCCATTTCGCATCGAAGACACAGGCATTGAGGAGGTACATCCATGTGTCCGGACTGATCTCGCCGATCATGTTCGGTATCATATGCGCGGTCTTTGCGTCGATCCACTTGTTCATATCGTCCGCAGCAGACTCGTTGAACACGCACTGATAAGCCTCCGCGCCGTAGCATCCCGATACGGTTTTCAGAAACTCCTCACTGACGGGAATCGCGGTCTCCTGCTTTGCATACCAGACGGAGTTGGCCGAAAGCATCTGTGCTTCGCTGCCCTTCGGCTGGCCGGTGCGGTACTGATGCAGATAGGCGTTGAGCTCCTGCGCGGAAATGCCGCCGAGCACCTGCTCCATATCCGATCTGGTTTTGCCGGCGGCGCCGTTCAAGGTCATGGCAAGCGCCTGCATCACGGAATACGGCGAGAGCAGCAGATTCCTGCCGCTGTCCTTTGCCGCTGTTTTTTGCAGCAAAGCCAGCGCAAATGCGGTCTGCGCACCGGTAAACTGTACGTCCGGCTGCTTTTTCGGAGGCTGATCCGTCTGAATCTGATCGGTCAGGCAGCCCGGCAGAGAAACCGGCAGTGCCGTCAGCGACTTCCGGAACGGCGAATTGCAGGCGGCCACGCTCAGGGACATTCCTGCCGTCAGCAGCAAAGCCGTCAGTTTCTTGGTCCATGATTTCATGAAAATCACTCCTCAGTTTCCGTAGTCAAATTCTGTCTCTGCATCGTGCAGATACAGCGTGAAGCGGCCCGTCAGGTCGTGCAGATATTCCGCAGCCGGGAACATCAGCGTCTCGGAGGTACCGGGCTGAACGGTCACGGTCATCCGGCGGAGCGCCTCCTCCGGCAGGTCGATGTGGACAAAAAGGCTGTTCCCGCCCTGCACGGCCTGAAACTCATACGGATGCACCGAAACCGGTTCATCGCTCTGATTGGTAACCGTGACGGGGATTTCGGCGGTGCCGGCCGGATAGGAGGACTGTTCGGTTTCAATCCGCAAAGCCGGCAGAGCAGGCGGCTCCGAAGTCGAAACGGTGGCCTTTGACTCCTCATCCTTGGGCGGTGCGGCAGAAGAAACGCAAGAGGCGGACTTGCTTCTTATTCTGATTGCCATAAATGCCGTGCCGCCGACCGTCAGCAGCAGACAGGCGGCAGCCGACGCACATATCCTGATTACACTGATGCGTCTGCGCCGGTACTCCGCACTGCGGCGCATGACCTCTGCGGCGAATTCTTCGTTTGTTCTTCTCAATTCAGCACACCGTCCTCTCCGATGATGCTGCGCAGTGACTGTTTCGCGCGGCAGAGCAGATGGTCAACCCGTTTCTTTGTGATATGCAGGATTTTAGCCGTGTCGGCATAGCTCTGCTCATCAAAGTAAACGAGATGCAGCGCTGCCTGCTGTTCCGGCGGGAGCTTCCCGATTGCCTCGTGCAGAATGCGGCTGCGCTCGCTGCGCAAAACCTCATCCTCCAGCGATTTGGTATCGGCAAGCTGCTCCGCGACATCCTCAAGCGGTACCGCCTGACGGTGTTTTTCCCGTCTCAGCCAGTCGATTGCCCGGCTGCGCGCAAGCACGAGCAAATAGGTTCTGAGCGGTGTGCCGAACCGGTATTTATGCGGATGCACGACCAGCTCCATGAACACATCTGCCGCAATATCCTCTGCGGCACAGATGTCGTGAACATAGCGCTGGATGAAAAAGGTGACCGGACCGCGGTGCTCCGCAATGATTTCCGTGAAGGCGGATTCGTCTCCGTCCAGAAACCGGCGGTAGCAGTTCTCGCTGTACTCCATCCTGCTTCTCCTTTACTTCTGAAAGCTGCTTTCAATTACAGTACGGTTCTCAGGGGGTAAAATCCCCGTTCTCTGTCCCAACTTTGTGAAAGTTGCACAACAGGGCAGGCTGTTTCATGGAATAATTGTAGAATCTCAAGGCAATGTGTTGCAATTCACCGCAAGATATGCTATAATCAAGTCGTACCGTGAATTCATAACCCTCTCAATGTGAATTCATCCTAATTGCTTGTCATGATGTTTCCGACACCGCCCCGCTTTCAGGGCGGCTTTTTTTCGCTTGAATAAGGGAAAGCCGGTTCAGCACGGAGCGGACTCCGGCTGCACCGGCAGGTACAGGGCTCAATCGGCAGCATCCAGCCGGAAGCCGGTCTGCGTGGAGAAATGCGGCGAGCGCTTGTGCAGGAAACGGCGAACAGAGCAGAACCGCTTGCCGATGACAGCCAGCAGACGGTAAATATCGCCGTTCGGGTAAAGCGTCATCATCGGCTCAAAGCCAAAGCGGAACCGCGTCGTCATCCCTGCGGTCTGGTCGGTCAGGCGGACGCTGCCGAAGCGCGTCACGGCAAGATAGGCACCCTCCTGCGTCAGCAGCTCGATGCTGCCGTCCTCTTCAAAGCGCACATACAGCGGCTCGCGGAACAGCGTTTTTCCTGCGCCGTAGGAATAAAGGCGGTACGGCGTCTGCTCCTGCGGAACCTTTACGGAAAGGTCTCTGACATCACGGTCAAAGGCCGCAAACAGCGCCGCCGTGTGGACAATCGAGAGGATCAGCCGGCGGTCGATCGACTGGCGGCGCAGCTCTGCGTCGTTGCTGAGCACAGAGGGCAGCTCGCCTGCGCCGGAAAGCGCGATCTCACGGCAGATGTCCGGAAAACGGCTCATCTTCCGGAACAGGTCGCCGTCCGAGGCGCCCTTCAGCAGATTGTCATATGTTTCATACGGAGCCTGTCCGGCACAGAGCGCCGCCCACTGCTCGGCAGCCGTCACCGGATCGGTCGTTCCGAACTTTTCCGTCCAGAAATAAGTCTCGCCGTCGGACTCATAGCGCTTGTGGTTGGACGCATAGCGCGAATAATAGGACAGCCCTGCACTGTGCGGCGGGCAGCAGACATCCGCGAGCATATGTGCGGCACGCGCCAGACACTTTGCTGCGGCAAAGCGGTTTCCGAGCCGCTCCAGCGCGACGGCCGTAATGTATTCGGATGTCATCATGGTCAGCGGTGAGGGCGCCAGATCGCCGAGCGAATTCGGGAAAATCCCCTCATAGCCGCGCACCGTGCGGGCAACGCCCTCCGGCGTGACAGAGCAGTAATAATGCAGCCCGCTCCCCTGCAAGCGGTCTCCCATGCGGTCGGGCGCAGAGGCCTCCTCGACCATGGTTTCCACAGTGCCGGCGTCGTAACGGTCCGCAGCCGGATGGTTGTCCAGTTTCAGCAATACGGCTGCAGCACGGACAATGCCGCAGTGTGTAGACGGATATGCCTGCGTTTCAATGTTTGCCATAATTCCCTCCATTGTCTGACGGACGCCGGCCGGACCGGCTCTGTCACTCTGCTATTATCATACCATATTTCCGAAAAAAAAGCAATGTCCGCCGGATATTTTCCGGAAAGTGACCAAATCCGCTGTTTGTCGTCTGAATGTATAAGAGGAGGTGAGCCTATGCCGGATGACCGTCAGATCATTTCGCTGCTGCAGAAGCGGGATGAACGCGCACTGCAATTCATCAGAGAGTCATACGGCGCACTCTGCTTTCAGATTGCCGAACAGATCATCGGAAACAGTGAGGATGCAGAGGAATGCGTCAATGATATGCTGATGAATGTCTGGAATTCGATTCCGCCGCAGTGTCCGGTCAGCCTGCGCGCTTACCTTGCCGCACTGGTGCGCAATGCCGCACTTGACAAGTACAAGTCCGCGCATCGCCAAAAGCGCGGCGGTGTGCAGTTTTCGGCCTCGCTGGATGAGCTTTCCGAAATCCTCCCCTCAGACGAACGGGTGGAAAAGCAGGTCGAACAGCGGGCGCTGACTGCCGCGCTGACTGCATGGCTCAAAACACTCCCGCAGGACACGGCACGGCTCTTTATTCAGCGGTATTTCCTTTCCCACTCTGTGCGGGACATCGCAAAGCAGAACGGGATGCGGGAAAGTGCCGTCAAAATGGCGCTGCTGCGTGCCCGCGGCAAACTGAAAGAATATCTGGAACAGGAGGGATTGCTGTGAAAGCTCTGGATTTGTCAGAGGCGCTCGGCGGCGTGCCGCAGGAGCTGATTGATCTGGG
>JAILIG010000023.1 GCA_024695445.1 Oscillospiraceae bacterium | reverse complement strand
CAGGTCGGCGAGATACGGATCGGGCTGCAGCCGTCCGAACAGATCGGAGAGTGTGTTTTCGAGCCGGCCGCAGTGGTCATACCAGTCGGTCAGCGCAGTAATCTGCCGTTCCAGCCTTGCAATCTCCAGCAGCTCCTTAAGCGAGACACGCGCACTGGACTGCGTCCGCCGCACCGCCGCACAGACATCGTGAAAGCTGTCAAAAGAGGGCGTGCCGAACCGGACCGAGAGCTGAAACGCGTCCTCGGTCTGCTGCAGGAGATACCGCACGCGGTCGGGATCCGTTTCCGGCACCAGCGAGCGTGCAAGCTCCTTTGTTCGCTCGTTCGCCGCCTCGGCAGCGAGCATTTCCAGAACCTTGTGAAGCTCCAAGGTCCGGTAATCGTTTTTCAGTATGTTCGTTTCCATGAAATCGTAATCTCCGGTGTCAGAATGCCGGAGCGGCGCGGTCAGTTCTCACTGTCCAAGCCGGTGATGCTCCGGTAGAATTGCAGAGTCGGATAGGCGTGCTCCGTGCGGCGCAGCACATAGGCCTCCGCATACTGCGCAAACAGCCACAAACTATCGCCGCGGACACGGAATGCCAGCACCCGTTCCAGATCGGAATAAATCGCATGACGGACTGCCTGAAGCGTCGCCGCGGTCACGGCCAGATCGTTCCAGCCGGGGCCGGGGTAGCAGTCCTCGCAGACCATGTCTGCACGGTCGAGCCGCAGAATCGGCTTCGGCGGCAGATACCGCAGACAGACCGGGCAGCAGACCAGATCGGGCATCATGCCCAGCTCGGTGACCAGCCGCATTTCAAATACCGCCTTGATCTGCAAATCCTCCCGCGTATGCTCCGAGAGATAATGCAGGCAAATCAGGAACAGCCGCAGGATCTGCGGCTGCGGCTGATCGGTTGCGGTGCGGCGCACCAGCTCTGAAAAATAAGACGCAAGTGCCAGTGCCTCCAAGCGGTTCCGGATTCCGTAAAACGCCGAAAGCGAGACCGCGCTGTCGAGATACAGCCGCTCGCCGCTTTGACGCAGACAGAATTCTCCGTATGAGAAAATCTGTGTGACAGCGGCATATTTGCTGCCCGGCTTCCGGGCGCCGCGCACGCGCACCGTGCGCACGCCGGTATCTGTCAGCAGATCAATGAGCTTATCGGTCTCCCCGAACACGACCTCACGGATGACGAGTCCCTTGACGGTTTCGTACATCGGCTTCTCCTTCCGTGTGCGGCAGACAGCGCCGGTATGAGAGATAATCGGCGATGCTTCCGCTGCGGCAAAATGCCGCCCAGCGCAGCTTTGGTTCCTCCGGACTGCCGCAGACTGCTCCGCTTTGCATAAAGACTCCCCCTTTCGGGAATAGTCTGACCGGAAAAAACGTCTGCCCTCGTGGGAATTTCTGCCGCGTTACTGCTCCTCCAGCCCGAAATTGCGGATGGCAGCGTCGCGGTTGCGCCAGTCCTCCTTGACCTTCACCCATGTTTTCAGGTTGACCTGAATCCGGAAGAATTCTTCGAGGCGCTTTCTGGCGGCGGTGGCGGCCTTCTTGAGCATCTCACCGTTCTTGCCGATGATGATGCTTTTATGTGACTGACGATCGCAGTAAATCAGCACGGAGACATCGAGCAGATCCTTGTCCTCGCGCTCGCGGAACTGCTCCGTGACGACAGCAATGCCGTGCGGCACCTCGTCGTTCAGCAGCCAGAGGAGCTGCTCCCGCACGATCTCCGCCGCCAGCACCCGTTCGGGCTGATCGGTCAGCATATCGTCCGGGAAATAGTGCGGCCCCGGCACGGCGAGCTTTAAGAGCTCGTCCGTCAGGTCGCTGATGCCCTCGTTTTTCGTCACACTCATCGGGATGATCGCCGCGGGATGCCATTTCTCATAGGCAGCAGCCAGCAGCGGCGCCAGCTTGGTCTTGTCAGAGAGCAGGTCGATTTTATTGTAGACAAAAATCAGACTTGTCCCCTGCTTTGTGAGATTGCTGAGCATGGTCAGCTCCTGATCGCCGAGCGGCTTGGTGCAGTCCTGCATGAAAATCACGCAGTCGATGTCCGAGACTGCGTCCTTTGCCGCTTTCAGCATCCGGTCGCCGAGCTTGGTCCGCGCCGTATGCAGGCCGGGCGTGTCCGTAAACACGAGCTGTGTGTCGCCGATGTTCCGGATGCCGGTAATCCGCGTGCGGGTGGTCTGCGGCTTCGGGCTGACCGAAGCGATCCGCTCCCCGATGACGGCATTGAGCAGCGAGGATTTGCCGGCATTCGTGTGGCCGGCAATCGCCGCAAACAGGATCCTGGATTTGTCTGCCGAATGCTCCATGCTCACTCCTGCGTATCGGGCGTAATGAAGCTGGTATCACGCGCAAAGCCGAGCTTTTCGAGGACAGACTCCTCCTTCTCGCGCATCTTGCGCTGCTCCAGCGGGGAGGTTTCGTGGTCATAGCCGAGCAGATGCAGCATCGAATGCACCGTCAGGAACGCGACCTCGCGCTCCAGCACATGACCGTACATTTTTGCCTGCTTGACCGCCATTTCCATGGAAATGACAATGTCGCCCAGCAGCACGAAGCCCGTCGCGGTATTGTACTCCAGATGATCGCCCTCACAGAGCGGGAAGGACAGCACATCGGTCTCGGTGTCCTTGTTCCGGTACTGTGCATTGAGCTTGCGGATCTCCGCATTGTTGACGAACGACACGCTGACTTCCGTGTCGTGGCCGAAATTCTCGGTAGTCAGCACTGCCTGACAGCAGCGGCGGATCAGCAGACGGATTCCGACGGGAATCTTCACCTCATGCTGACTGTCTTTAATGTAAACCTTTAGCTTCGCCATTTCGATTCTTTTTCCTTTCGTGAGATTTCTTTTGCTCATAGCTTGCATATGCGGAAATAATATCCTGCACCAGCTTGTGCCGCACAACATCCTTTTCGGAAAACTGGTGTATTACAATATCGTCCACCGCGCGCAGCACACGCATCGCCTCAATCAGACCGGAGCGTCCCGGTTCCGGCAGGTCGATCTGCGTGATGTCGCCGGTTATGACCATTTTACTGCCCTCGCCCAGACGGGTCAGGAACATCTTGATCTGCTCGGATGTGGTGTTCTGCGCCTCATCGAGAATGATGAAGGCTCTGTCGAGCGTCCGTCCGCGCATATAGGCGAGCGGTGCGATTTCGATGATATTCTTTTCGAGGTCGCGCTCCACGGTCTCCGAACCGAGCATTTCAAAGAGGGCGTCGTAGAGCGGGCGCAGATAGGGATCCACCTTGTCCTGCAGGTCGCCGGGGAGAAAGCCGAGCTTTTCGCCCGCCTCCACAGCCGGCCGCGTCAGGATGATGCGGTCGATGTCGTGCGCCTTCAGTGCCTTGACCGCCATCGCAACGGCGAGATAGGTCTTGCCGGTGCCGGCAGGGCCGATGCCCAGCACGATCGTATTGCTGCCGATCGCGTCGAGGTACTGCTTCTGTCCGACCGTGCGCGGCCGGATCGGCTTGCCGCTGACGGTCAGCGCGACCGCGTCCGCCGAGAGTGCGCGCACCTCCGCCGCAGCATCGTCCGCAACCATGGAGACGACATAGCGCACCGTCTGCTCGCTGAGCGGATCCCCCTTTCCGGCGTTCTGCATCAGAAGCTCAAAGGCTTCGAGTGCCTTGTCCACATCCTGCTCTGCGCCGGTGATTTTGACGGTCGAACCGCGGTTGACGATGACGACATGAAACCGCTTCTGAATCAGGTTCAAATGTGTATCATAACTGCCGAAAACGGCAGGAATCAGGTCCGGATTTGCTGCGTTCCATACGCGTTCTGCCATGCTTTTTGCTCCTTGGTTTTTTTGTTCTTGTGCATCCGCACAATTCTATATCCATTATACCACAACGCGATTGAAAATGGAATAGTTTTAGGATTATTTCACAAAAATTTCACTTGTTTTCCCGATAATGCCCTCGATTTCATAGTGAATTTTCAGCGATATGCCCAAATTGGTCTCCGTGAACGACTCCGACCGGCTGAGAATGCGGTCCGCCGCGTGAAAATTCTGCTCATAGCGCGCCGCAGCCTCCCGGAGCAGGGCGCGGGCCTCATCCGCAGACCACTCCGTCAGGGCGGTGCGGGATTCGGTGTA
>JAILIG010000008.1 GCA_024695445.1 Oscillospiraceae bacterium | reverse complement strand
CACCGGAAAGTACGTCAACGGCATCGATAAATCCGGTTATTTTACCGGCAAGTTCGGCCGTTGGCTGCGATCCGTCGTCCCAGTAGAGCTTATACCCGTTGTATTCTTTCGGGTTATGTGACGCGGTAATATTTATCCCTGCGGTACAGCCGAGATAACGGATGCCGAAAGAAAGCTCAGGAGTGGGACGGACGTCGTCAAATAAATACACTTTGATCCCGTGAGAGGACAAAACGTTCGCAGCGCGCTCGCTGAAAAGGGAAGAGTTGTTCCGGGAATCACGCCCGATGATCACTCCTCTTTCCATAGCGTCCTGTCCGAGAGACTCTATCAGAAGGGCCAGTCCCTCCGTCACCTGACCGACAGTATAGACGTTCATCATGTTGGTGCCTGCGCCCATTTTCGAGCGCATCCCGCCGGTACCGAACTCCAGGACGGTGGAAAACCTGAATTTCAGCTCATCATCGTCGTCGCGGATCGACTCCAGTTCTTTTTTCGATTCTTCGTCAACGAAAGGGCTGTTCAGCCATTCGTCATATCTTTCCAGATAGTCCATTTTTTTCTCCGTTTCAGGTTGAAAATTAACGTTTGATCAGAGCAAACCGATGATTTCGTAACTGAGGTCTAAGAACTGTTTCACCTCTTCCGGCGTGAGTCTGCGCTGAGTGAGCTTACAGAGGGAGAATATCTCCCGGGCGATCTTTTCCGCCTCATCTGGATTTTCCGACATTTTTGAATCGAGTTTTGCGATGATGGGCGACGCGGAATTGAGCGTCAAAGTCGATTCGAGCGGTATGGGCGCCGTTGACGGGGAGTATATCTTCATCATATCGTCGAATCGTCTTGTCTCCTCGGAAACGTTGAGGATCGCGGGTGTGTTTTTGTCTTTGAAACTGCCGAAATCCACTTTCACGCTGTCTCCGGCAATCTTTTCAAACAGTTCTTTGACCTTCGGATACTCCTCGACTTCCGCATCATCCTTCAGGACGTCCGCTACCTCCGCGTCGACACGGCAGAACTTCACGCCTTCTCGGTTCTGTTCAACGGTGTTGATAAACTGGGTGTCGATGAACTTGTCGAGAAGTATTACGTCGATGTTTTCCGCCTCAAGCATTGATATATATTTGGCCTGCGCGGCTTTATCATTTGCATAATATATTTTATTCTCATGAGTCTCTTTTGCCGCTTCCAGATATTCGTCAAGCGTCGTAAATCCGCCGGCGCACTTTTCATATATTACGGATGTATTGACTCTTTCGTAGAATTTTCTGTCTCTCATGCAACCGTATTCCACGAACGTCTTAATATCGCGCCAGACTTTTTCGAAATTTTCTCTGTCCGTCGTGAACATGGAATTGAGCTTGTCCGCCACCTTCTTTGTGATATGGGCGGAGATTTTCGACACGTAACCGCTGTTCTGAAGATAACTTCTCGAAACGTTGAGCGGCAGTTCCGGGCAGTCAAGAACGCCTTTGAGCATCAGAAGATATTCGGGTATCACTTCTTTGATGTTGTCCGCGACGAACACCTGATTGTAGAACAGTTTTACCTGTCCTTCGAGACTTTCATATTCTCCGGTGATCTTCGGGAAATAAAGAATTCCTTTGAAGTTCAGGGGATAATCCGCTTTCAGATGGATCTGGAAAAGAGGTTCTCTGAAATCATGGAAAACTTTGCGGTAGAATTCTTTATACTCTTCGTCGGTGCAATCCGCGGGATTCTTCTGCCAGAGCGGAGCTGTGTCGTTGATCGGTTTTTCTTCCTCTTCTTTTTTTTCGTTTTTGACGTTGTTGAAGAAGATCCTGACAGGCATAAAGGAACAGTATTTGTCGAGCGCTTCTTTTAGTTTACTCTCGGAGAGATATTCGCGGCCTTCGTCGTTGATGTGCATCACGACCGCGGTTCCTCTGCCGTCAAGATAGCCGTCCCAGCCGTCAAAACCGTCCGTCATATCATAGTTTCCGCTGTCGTCGCAAGTCCATTTTACTGCGGGGGCGCCGTTATAGGATCTTGTTATGACGTCCACCTTGTCGCACACCATAAACGCAGAGTAAAACCCGAGTCCGAAGTGACCGATGATACCGCTCGCCGCGCCGTCGCTCTCGTCGCCTTCGTATTTTTGTATGAAGTCGAGCGCGCCGGAAAGTGCGATCTGTCCAAGATATTTTTCCGTTTCATCCGCAGTCATGCCGATCCCGTTATCGGTTACGGTTATCGTTGCCGCATCGGCGTCAAGCTCGACAGTTATCCTCGGATCCGAGATATCTATATCCTTTGCCTCTCCCAAGGAAACAAGTCTGTTGAGTTTGGTCACGGCGTCACATGCGTTGGAAACGATCTCTCTTACAAAGATCTCTTTTTCCGAATAAAGCCATTTTTTTATGATGGGGAATATATGCTCGAGTTCGATAGAGATACCGCCGTGTCTTGTTTCATTCTGTTCCATAAAAAGCGCCTTCTTTCAGATGTCTTTTTCTCAAACAAATATTATATATCCGCCGTCGAAAGATGTCAATATTCATCACGCCTGAAACTGCATATTTATCTGCGTTTGAGAGCAGCCGCGGGTAAATGGACAAATTGCATACAAATCATCATTCAAATCGTAAAAGATTTTACCCTAAAACTATTGTAAAAATCCATCTTTTGGTATAAAATATATATTTGGGTGTCGCAGTTTAATAATCGGCACCGTAAAACAGGTTCCAAAAAAAAATATCAATAAATTTGGAGGAAAAAATCATGTCTGTAAAAGTTGCAATCAACGGATTCGGCCGCATCGGTCGTCTGGCTTTCCGTCAGATGTTCGGAGCAGAGGGATATGACGTAGTCGCTATCAACGACCTTACCAATCCCACGATGCTCGCTCATCTTCTGAAGTATGATACCGCTCAGAAGAAATACGATCTTGCCGATACCGTTTCCGCCGACGATGAGGCCGGCACCATCACAGTAGACGGCAAGACCATCAGGATCTACAGCGAAAAGAACGCGGCTGATCTGCCCTGGGGCAAGATCGGAGTCGACGTCGTTCTCGAATGCACCGGTTTCTATACTTCCAAAGAGAAGTCCATGGCTCACATCGAAGCCGGCGCTAAAAAGGTCGTTATTTCCGCTCCCGCAGGCAAAGACCTCAAAACTATCGTTTACGGTGTAAACGAGGGTACCCTCACCGCTGAAGATCAGATCATCTCCGCGGCATCCTGCACCACCAACTGCCTCGCTCCTATGGCGAAAGCTCTTAACGATTATGCTCCTATCGTCAGCGGTATCATGACCACTGTTCACGCGTACACCGGCGACCAGATGGTTCTCGACGGCCCTCACAGAAAGGGTGACCTCCGCCGTGCCCGCGCTGCCGCTCAGAACATCGTTCCGAATACCACAGGTGCCGCGAAGGCTATCGGTCTCGTTATTCCCGAACTGAACGGTAAGCTCATCGGCTCCGCTCAGAGAGTTCCCACCTGCACCGGTTCCACCACCATTCTCGTCGCAGTTGTCAAGGGCCGTGATATCACTCCCGAGTCCATCAACGAGGCGATGAAGGCGCAGGCGTCCGATTCCTTCGGATACAACACAGATATGATCGTTTCTTCCGACGTGATCGGCATCAGATACGGTTCTCTCTTCGACGCCACTCAGACAATGGTACAGAAGATTGACGACGATACCTACCAGGTTCAGGTTGTTTCCTGGTACGACAACGAGAACTCCTACACCAGCCAGATGGTCCGCACCATTAAGTATTTCGCAGAGCTCGACAAGTCCCTCGACGACTGATTGATTGCTTTGCAGAGAACCCCCGCCGTACTGAATACGGCGGGGGTTCTGTTTTTTTCAGTTATGGTCAGTCAGGAAACTCTGCCGCATATTCTTCCATTGTCATGTCGAAGCCGGCGCATCTCAATGTGGCATATTCCAAAACAAACGAGGCATCCGCAGCAGTTACCGACAGCCATCTTTTTTCGACTCTGTCCCATACACTCTTTCCGTCAACATCGGCAAGCTTCATCTGATCCTCCGTCAGCAGACACGGAAAGCCTGCAAGCTCCGATGCATAATTCCATAAAATAACCCATGCATCATATGTTGTCACCTGACCGTCCATATCGGCATCGCCCGGTGAATACAGCGCCAGATCATGTCCGAGTGCATATTCCGGCTCAATGATCGGCTCCATTTTGGGCCCGTTTCCGTTTGCCGCAAACGCCGAGGCCGAAGCCGAACACACTGCAAGCACCGCCGCGGAAAGCACCGCAGCAAGCTTCATCAGCTTTTTCATCACACATACCTCCCTTTTTTATCAGAAAACCGGTCTTTCCCGTCGCAGCGTCCCGAACAAATGCACTGCTCCTCATTCTGATTATAGCACAAGCGGCCGCGCCTGTCAATTGATGAGTTTGCAAAAAAAACAACAATATTTGTGCGCTTTCACAAATACGGAACCGTTTTTCGCCTGCCCGCGCAAAATTTTGCCCACAGAGCAATCCTGTTATATTGCCGGATGCCGCTTGATCTGTAAGCTAAGGGGGACGCCCGTTGCCGCAGGGCGTCCCCTTTTTTTTTCAGTCCGGAGCGCGGCCGGAGGGCGCGGCACCGTTACAAATCCGCCGGAGACAACGTATCATGTGTCCGGCAGAACATCCGCCCATGTAAGATCGTCAAAGCCGGTGTTGTATTTGAGCGTGAAGTAGGTGAGGATGCAGGTCGCGTCAAAGGCGGTCAGTGTGCCGTCGCCGTCCACATCGGCGATTTTCTCCTGCTGTGCGGTCAGCGTGCGGTCGTCCGGCTCAAAGCCAAGGACGGTCGCCTCATTGAAGCCGGTCAGCGCGAGCGAGGCGTCATAGGCCGTGATTTCGCCGTCGCCGTCTACATCGCCCGTCAGGAATTCCGGGTTCTCCGCCTTGCAGACAACGCGCGATTTCCCGCAGACAGCGGCGATCTCCGCAGTGCCGAAGCCGCAGAAGGTCACAAGGCCGGTTTCATCGACCGACGCAACCTTCGGCGCACTGCTTTCCCATTTGACGGTGCCGCCTGCCGGCGCGTGCCGGACGGTGAGCTGCACGGTCTCCCCGATGCCGCCCGCTGTATATGCGGTGAGACTGAGCGACATGGGAATGCGGACGGTCACGGTCAGGCTGTATGTCACGCCTTCGCATTCCGCGGTGATGATCGCCTTGCCGTTTTCGACGGCGGTGACCGTTCCGTCTTTATCGACGATTGCGACGGCGTCCGCCGAGCTGCTCCAGACGATGCTGCTGTGCGGCGCGGGCGAGAGCGAGAGCTGTATCTGCCCCTGCTCTTTGGTCAGAACCGGTTTTTCCGGCAGAATGTCGCGGTGCAGCTCCGCTGTGACCTTGCAGTGGTATTCCAGTGTTTCGCACAAGACGGTGATATCGGCAGTTCCGTTTTTCAGCGCAGTCAGCAGGCCGTTTTCATCCACGGAAACGATGTCCGGCGCGCTGCTTTTCCATGTGCAGGAGCCGGCGGGCGGTGCGGGCGAGAGCGCAAGCTGTGCGGTGCCGTCCTGCTCTGTGAGCGTCAGCTCTGCGGGCAGGGTTCGCTGCAGCGGCGCCGTCGGGGTAAAGTTCAGATTCAGTGTACCCTCCGGGAAGTCCGTGCCCTGCGAGAGCATGATGCTGTCCAGCGTCAGCTCGACATCATACCGCTGCCCGATGACCGCCTCTGCGGAGATATCCAGCGGAATTGAGCAGAGCAGTGCAGACTTTTCGCCGCCGCCGTCTGTCATGTAGTCCAGCGAGAGCTTGTTTTTCTCCGGATTGTAAAGGCAGATCAGCTTGCCGGAGAGCGCGCCCCCGATGACCTCGGCGCGATCATCCTCCAAAGAATGCGGCTTCAGAACCTCCGGCAGCTTGACAGACAGGCCGATGGCCTGCACGCCGGGGTTATCGGTCAGCATGAGCGTCAGCGCGGTGCTGCCGCCGGGAAAGCTGCTCTTGAGCATCGGAATCAGCGTCGGATGCGGCACCGGCTCGGTCGTGTCTTCCGTCGTAAGCAGCGAAGCCGCTTCCGTGACGGACATTGCCGCGGTGGTGGTGGTCGTTTTGGCGCTCGCAGAAGTGGACTTCCTGGTCGAGGAGCCGGACTTTGCCGTTGTGGCAGTAGTTGTAGTAGTTGTTGTGGTGGTGGTTGTGGTGGTCGTCTTTTTGCTCGATGAAGCGGATTTCTTCGTTGAGACGCTGGATTTCGCCGCGGCGGTTGTCGTGGTGACCGTCGTTTCCGCGGGCGTGACCTCGGTGTCAGCCGTGGTGACGGTCGTGAACGCTGTCCCCTCTGCCGGTACAGACTCCGCGGCGGGCTGCGTTGTCAGCGCAGCGGTCTCCGGAGTGCCGGTTTCGGTGCCGGCGGCGGGTTCCCGCTTCTGTTCCGGCTGTTCCGCCGCTGCATACCCGAACGCGGCAGCGGCGCCGACCGGCGGCACCGGCAGCCTTCCGGCCGCTCCGATGCCCATACAGACGGAAAGCAGGACACTGAGAATGCGTCTGCTTTTCATATCTATCATCTCCCTCTCGTGATTCTGCCGGACAGTACGCCGGCAACCGTGCGGATATAATCCCTTGCGGGATCCTTGTCTGTCAGTGCGTAGAGCATCCGGCATCCGACCGCATCCTCTATTTCCCCGATGACATAGCCGCCGTCCGGATGCCGGAGCAGATCGACTCCGGCAAAATCCAGCGGCAAAATCTGCTGTACCCGATGCAGCAGCGCTTTTGCCTCACGGTCCGGTGTAATGACGGCGGCGTTTCCGCCCAGTGAAAAATTGCTGCGGAAATCTGCTGCGGAAGTGCGGAGCACCGCCGCGTAGCATTCTCCGTTCAGGACATAGAGCCGCAGGTCCCAGCCGGTGACCATCGGCTCCTGCAGCAGAAACGGACGCTTTGCCTTCGCCGCATATCGCAGCAGGGCGGCCTCATCCGCGAGCCATGTAACGCCCTGTCCGCCGTGCCCGTCTGCGGGCTTTGCCACCAGCGGCAGGGGCAGGACCGGCAGCGGCTCTCCCTCTGAAACGAGCCATGTGCCGGCAGTCGGCAGACCGGCTGCACGCAGAAAGCAGTGCGTCCTGTATTTGTCGTTTGTGATGCGCGTGACGGCCCCGCTGTTGAATACGGGAATGCCGAGCGTTTCCTCACAGAATTCTGATATTTTTGCATCTCTGCCGCGGTTCAGTACAAAATCCGGCGGGGCATCCGCCGAAATCCCGTCCGTTATCAGGGAGAGCCGGAGAGAAAGACCCTCCGGCTCCGCCTCGCGCATCAGTGCGCCGATAAACCATTCATTGCGCGGCACATCCGCCGCATCGTAGCAGAGCAGTCCCTGCAGCTGTCTCATTCGGTGATCGGATCGGGCGTGGTGCCGACGGCCGTCGCTGCCCCCTTGACAAGACTGCGGATATGCCACATAATATTGGTAGCGGGATTGATGCCGCAGGTGTCGATCGTGCTCTGGAGCTGCGGGTTCGAGTTGACCTCGCAGACATAGCGCTCGTCGTCGTCACGGCCGAGGAGGATGTCCACGCCGGCAAAGTCCAGACCGAGGGCATTTGCGGCGCTGACCGCGAGCTTTTCTTCGAGTGCGGAGAGCGGACGGGAGACTGCGGTGCCGCCCACGCCGATATTCGAGCGGAATTCGGTCGGGTTTGCGGAATGGCGCTCCATCGCGCAGATCGCCTTTCCGCCGACAACGGTCACGCGCAGATCCTTGCCTTTGCTGGGCGCGATATAGCGCTGGAACAGGCAGTCGTGCTCCCCGATGTGGTTCAGGATGCGCTCGGCCTCAGCCTTGTTGTTGGCGAGATACACCTGCTGGCCGAAGCTGCCCTTGTTCTCCTTGATGACGAGCGGCCAGCCGAGCAGTCTGGCGGCCTCCTCCGCAGAAGCGGGGTTGCGGCGGCAGCCGGGGAAGCAGGTCGGCGCCGGAATCGTGTCCGGAATCGGGATGCCTGCGGCGGCGAGCTTTAAGGCCGTCTCGATCTTGTCATCCGCAAGGGTGATTGCCGTTGCGCTGTTGAAGAGACGCAGGCCGGAGAGCTCCATGGTGTGTGCGAGCTGCACATCCTTGTCCCAGAACAGCACAAAGGCAGGCTTCGGCTCCTTGGCCTTGCTGCCGATGATCGTCGGGCGCTGATCGGAGGTCCACTTGGAGAGGCGGAGCCCCGCCTTCTGCGCGGACTCTTCGAGCACCTTGTAGAGCGCGTGGAACTTTGCCGGATTGTAGTAGCTGTTGACAATCAGCCAGCCGTTGTAAATATCCATAATACATCCTCCCTGTCGGTTTTGCGTGACGCAATCATACATAATCTATTTTACTACATTCAGCGGAAAATGTCAACGGGGAATTTACGGAACATCCGGTTTTTTTACCGGCCGCTCAGACGGTTTCCGTTTCGCTTTCCGCCGCGAGATTGCTGATCCAGATGCCCTTGCGGATCAGCACATAGCCGATCAGCACCTTGACGAGGTCCGCCGTCTGCACAACGGCGTAGACGGTCAGCACGGGGAGTTCGGTTTTCCGGCAGAGCAGCAGCGTCAGCGGCACCATGAGCACCCAGGAGTAAAAGCTGTCAAACAAAAAGGTGACGAGCGTCCGCCCGCCGGAACGCAGCGTGAAGTAGAGCGCGTTCAGGTATCCCTGCACGGGGAAGAACAGCGCCGTCACAACGATGAACCGGGAAGCGAGCGTGCGGATGCGCGCCGTAGTGTCATAAAACTGCGGGAAAAAGCGGGAGAACGCGATCAGGACGCCGGTGAGCGTCAGGCAGACGGCGCCGGTGAAGCGCATCAGCTTGAAGGAATCGCGCTTTGCCCCCTCAAATTCGCCTCTGCCGAGCCGCTGTCCGGTCAGGATGCCGACGGCATTGCCCAGCGCGATAAAGACGACATTGAGCAGGTTGCAGAGCACATTCGAGATGTTGAGCGCGGAGACGATGTGCAGCCCGCGGTAGGAGTAGCACTGCGTCATCGCGGCGACGCCGCCCGCCCAGAGAAATTCGTTGCAGAAGATCGGCAGGCTCTTTTTCAGCATTCTGCCGCGCAGCGCCGCAGGAATGCGCAGGGTTTTGTAGATGCCCTTCAGATACGGATAATCCCGCTTGCGGTGCGCCAGCACGATGACGACCGTCATTTCGAGCAGTCTGGCGATGACCGTCGCGGCGGCAGCTCCGGCTACGCCGAGCCGCGGGAATCCGAATTTGCCGTAAATCAGCAGATAATTGAACAGCACATCGCTTGCGACCGAGACGATGCCCGCGATCATCGGGCGGATGCTGTCACCGGTTTCGCGGAGGGTGCCGGCGTAGATCTGCGTGACCGTAAACGGTGCCAGTCCGAGCAGCATGATGCGCAGATAGCGCATTCCGTGGGCGGTGGTCAGCAGGGGATCGACCTCGGCGGATTCGCCCTTCAGATAGAGCCCGATCAGCGGCTCGCCGGCGCAGAGAAAGACCGTAAGCCCCGCGGCGAGACAGGCGGCGCAGATCAGCAGCTTCATGCGGAAGCTGGCGCGGACGCCCTCGGCGTTCTTCTGCCCGTAAAACTGCGCCCCGTAGATGCCGGGGCCGGACAGTCCGCCGAAAATCGCCAGATTGAACACAAAAATCAGCTGCCCGACGATCGAGACAGCCGTCATCGCCTCGGTGCCGAGGCTTCCGACCATGACATGATCCGCCAGACCGACCGCATTGGTGATGCCGTTCTGAATCATCATCGGAACGGCGAGTCCGAGCGCACGGCGGTAGATGGACGGTTTCTTCATTATATCCTCTCATTTCATTTCGTTTTTGCATCGGAACTATATTATAGTATATTTCGGGCAGTTTGTCAACATTTCCTGAACCCAGAAGCGCTCTGACTGCGTCATACAGGGTGAAGGGACCCAGAAAGGAGGCGGCAGCATGAATCCGAATGAAATCACGGCGCTGTATCAGGCACGCGACGAGCGGGCGATCCGTGAGACCGGCGCGCAGTACGGCGCGGTATGTCAGCGGCTGGCAGAGCGTATTCTGAACAGCCGGGAGGATGCGGAGGAGTGCGTCAACGAGGCGTTTCTCAGCGTCTGGAATGCGATTCCGCCCGCCGAGCCGGAGCATCTGGAGGCATTTGTCCTGACGGCGGTGCGCCGGACGGCAATCAGCCGGTACCGGAAAAATCACGCCGAAAAGCGCGGCAGCGGCGCAATGGAATCGGCGCTTGACGAGCTGGAGGAGCTGCTCGCCGCCGCAGAAAATGTAGAGCGCAGCGTGGAGACGCGGGCCGTGACGGAGGCCGTCAACCGGTTTCTGGCGGAGCAGCCGCAGCAGAGCCGCATCATCTTCATCCGGCATTACTGGATGCTGGATTCCGCCGGCGAGATCGCCGACGCGCTGCAAATGAACCGGAACAGCGTGAAAACCGTTCTGCGGCGGACAATGGAGAAGCTGCGCAGTTTTCTCAGAGAGGAGGGGCTATTGTGAAACCGTTTGAATTTATGGAAGCGATGACGGACATCCGGAGCGATTTTCTCGCAGAGGCGCTGGACTGCAGAGCGTTTCCCGAAGCGGCAGATGCGCCGAAAATGACGGAAGAAGAGCCGGCTGTTACGCATCCGATGCGTTCCCGGATTTTAGCGGTGCTTTCTGCGGCGGCCTGTATCGGGCTGATTGCCGGAGGCGTCGGACTGATTTACAGGCTGAAAAACAGCGGGCCGGTGCGGAACCCTGCGGAGACAACGGCTGAATCCGGCACG
>JAILIG010000176.1 GCA_024695445.1 Oscillospiraceae bacterium | reverse complement strand
CCGCTTCCGATCAGGAAATCAGCAGGATGAGAAACCCGCTCCTGATTGATTATGCATGGGCGGAGGGCGGCGAAGAGACCGCATTCATTTTTCAGGACAAGAACCTGAAGCTGAACCCCGGCGATTATATTGTCAAGGATTAAAAAATTCCGATGAACGCTGCTTTTGAACCGGCTGACCGCTTTGAAGGGTTGGCCGGTTTGCGTGTGCAGCGGCCGCGGGCATCTCGCCGGGGACCGGAAAGACAGGAGGCATTTTTCATGAACAGAAAGAAAATGATGTGCATACTGCTCGCGGCAGGCCTGCTGACGGGCTGCCGTGCAAAGCCGGAGCAGTCTGCGCCGGAGACAACAGAGCTCTCTGCGGCGGAAACAACCGCGGAAACTGCGACGGAACCGGAAACACAGACGGAAACGACGGCAACGGCCGCCGCGCCGGAGCCGTATACATTTAATCCGCATCTGTATTCACCGAAGCTGTCCGCGGAAATCCCGCAGGATCACTGGGACTCCTTTTATCATCTGTGCGATGCGCTGCGCAAGGGAGAAGACACATTTGCCTGCTCCAGCCAGGCGGCATATGATTTTGCAACGGATCCCTCCGTGCTCGCGCATCTGCTGCCGCCCGCCTGCATGAAGGTGACGGGGGAAAGCAGCGATCAGACCGTCCCGTTTGAGAACGGCACCGGCAGAATCTTTTACAATATGCCGGCGGCGGATTATGTGAAACGGCAGGCGGAATTTGAAGAACTCGTCACGGATGTGCTGAACCAATATCTTGAGCCGGACGACGATGACTATGAGAAATGTCTGAAGCTTTACAATTACATGGAATCGAACTATGTGTACGAGGACTTTCCGAATGGCTGCGGCGACGGCGCTTACTACTACACCTTCATGACGCACAAGGGCGTGTGCGACGAGCTGAGCGGCGTGTATATGTATCTGCTGATGCAGGCGGGTGTTGAGGCGCTGGAGATCGGCTGCGAGGATTCCGTGATGGCGCACGCATGGACCTATGTGATTCTGGACGGGAAGGGGTATCACATTGATCCGACATGGGCTTTGATGTCGTATAACGATACAGACCGGCTCAGCCTCGAATATTTCATGATGACAGATGAGCACAGGATGAATGACAACTGCTCTGTGGAGGATCTGACCGTCGATCTGCTCCCGCAGTACTGGGCGAATCAGTCCTCCCTGACCTTCCCGGCATCGGATGACCGCTACTACGCAAAGGACTATGCGGTTCTGGATTCGCTGGACGAGCAGAACAAGATCATGCACTATACGGATATGTACGGCGAATCCCATGTACTGCATTACGGGAAACAATAATCCTGTTTTTTGCGGCTTCGGCGGCTTTTTCAGCGGAAAATGAACCGTTTTTTCGTTTTTTTGACCGGAAATCTGAAAGAGAATGAAATGCCCTCTTGACAAACCGGCCGGAATGCACTATAATGGTCTTAGCAAATACCCTTTACCCTAGGAAAAAACTGAAAAACGGAGGAATTCAAAATGAATAAGGCTGAACTGATCGAAGCGATCGCAAAAGAGACCGGTATCTCCAAGAAGGATGTTGATGCCGCCCTCAAGTCCTTTGTCTCTGTCGTATCTGATACGCTCCAGAAAAAAGACAAGGTACAGCTGATCGGCTTTGGCACCTTTGAGACGGCGGAGAGAGCTGCCAGAACCGGCCGCAACCCGGCAAACGGCGAGCCGCTCAAGATCGCTGCATCTACCCTGGTCAAATTCAAGGCCGGTGCTGCACTGAAGGAAAAGGTCAACACCAAGCCCTCCAAGTGCGCTAAGAAGGCAAAGAAGAAGTAATCATATGCCCGGAACCGGCCGGCCGTCCAATCGACGGCCGGCCGGTTTTGCGTTTTGCGGCCGGCCGTTGGATGCCGGCTTTTTTGCAGCCTGCTTCGGAGGCAATATAATTCAAATATTATCCTTGACATGACGATTCGGACTGTGTATAATGATATACGGTGCGTCTTAGCAGGACGGGCTGCATGATTCAAAATCGGGATGTTTCTTTTCGTCTGGAACCATTTTTGAATTCTGGATTCTGTAACCTCAGACAGTCCGAAGGGGAGATGAAGCAGAACACGACGCAGAACAATATTATTACTTTTTTGACGAAAATTCACAACAAAAGGGGAGCTTGAAAAGGAATGAACATCTACCGCAAAATGACAGCAGGGATCCTTGCAGTATCCGCAGCAGCATCGGTGTTTCTGAATCTGCCGCTTACAGCGTTCGCTGCGGGAGACCTCACACAGCAGACCTATGTGTACGACGGCTACACAGTCGAATACGATGTGCAGGAGGCGTGGGGCAGCTCCAAGCGCGTCGCTGTCACTCTGACCAACACCGGCAGCGAACCGATCGAGAACTGGATGCTGTATTTCGATCCGAACGGCGAATGCTGCGGGTTCTCCGGGGCGTATCCGGCAGAAACGGCCGACGGCATCCTGTATTTTGAAAACGGCGGCTACAACGCCAACATTGCGCCGAACGCCTCTGCCTCGTTCAGCTATGTCGTGGACGGTGCGGAAACGGCGCCGGAGGAATTCTCGTTCTGCCAGGATCTTCAGCCGATGGAGGAAGGCTTCACGGTCAGTATGCAGATTTACGGGCAGTGGGACGGGCAGTTTAACGGTGAATTTCTGATCGAAAACACGACGCAGCAGCCGATTCGCGGCTGGGAGCTTGCCGTGCAGACCAACTTTGCCGTCGAGAGCAGCTGGGCCGCAGATGTCACTGATTTCGGAAACGGCGAATACCGTCTGAAGGGCGGCTATAACAGCACCATTCCGGCAAATTCATCCGTCAACATCGGATTCATCGGTTCCTGCGGGGAGACCGCGGAGCTCACCGGCTCGACACTGTACGCCATTACGGCGGATGTGAAGAAGCTGGGCTTTCTCACCGGCGGCTATACGGTCGAGGACATCCGCCAGATGAATGCAGACGCTGCGTATCCCGTTGAAATCGAACAGTATCAGAACGGCATCATGACCTCCGTGGACGGCAAGTTCAGCGAGGTGCAGGTGCTGGACGGGGAAAGCGCACTGGACGCGGTCTATTCTGTCCGGAAACTGCTCGGCATCAAGGATCCCCGGCGCACCCTGACGCTGAACCGGATCAACGAGGGCAAGGACGGCAGCGACTACACCTCGTATTTCTTCGATCAGGTGTATGACGGGATCCCGGTCTACGGCAGAAACCTGACCGTTGTGGCAAAGGATGCGGGTGAGACGCTTTCTCTGGATTCCGGCTACTATTTCCAGGCGGATTCCTTTGACACGGAGCCTGCGGTTTCCGCAGAGACCGTTGCGGCCGAAAACCCCGGCTTTGATGTGAAGCTGGTCATTTATACGCTCGGTGAGTATCTTTCTGATCCGACGCTCGCGTATGTGCTCACGAATAACGATGTCAGACGCGTCATTTCCGCAGAGGACAAAACGCTGATTGACGAAATGGAGCTGTTCAGCACCGCGTCAGACAAGGCACCGGAGGTTCCCGTCGATGTCAGAACGGCAGACGGAAGACTCTGCCAGGCAATCGCCGAAACATCCGCAGACATCACCTCACCGGAGGCTGCCAGAGCGATCGTCGCGGCACGCAGCAGCGAGCTGAATGTGGATTTTGAA
>JAILIG010000174.1 GCA_024695445.1 Oscillospiraceae bacterium | reverse complement strand
GCGGTGTTCGTGCCGATGTTGATGCCGTTGATCACGGTGACCGTGTAATCGGTGCCGGGGACGAGCGTCTTGCTGCCGTCCTTGACGGTGATGTTTGCGGCCGGATCAATGGCGCTGCCGGTGTACGGGAACGAGGTCTTGTTCAGGGTGACCATATCCTCAGTCAGCGCCTTGGAGTTGTTGATCGTGACCGAAGAAACATATGCGGAGTTGTTGGCGTCTGCGATGCAGGCGTAGCCGTCGCTGTCAACATAGATCTGTGCGCCTGCGGGCTGTGCCAGACGGCAGTTGATCAGCTCGATGCCGCCGCCGAAGTTAACGGCCGCACGGTCGCCGCTGCCGGTTGTCAGCTGCAGCTTGGTGTTCTTGAAAACGAGCCTTGCGACATAGACTCCATCATTGGCGCCGAGGAAGCCGTCATCGTAGGCAGTGGCCTGGACCTCGACGCCGTCGAAGGTCAGGGTGCAGCAACTCACCTCTGCGAGGTCATCCCCTGCATTCAGCGTCAGCTTGCCGCTGCCGATGAAGGTCGTATCGCCCGCGAACCAGAACAGATCATCGCCGTTGTTGGTCAGGACGGAATCCGAAGCGACCTGGATGCGGAGACCGGGGATTTCGCTGTATATGAGGTAGTTCACGCTGCAGGTATAATCGCCGTCGATAATCAGCAGATTGCTCTCCGGAATATAGGTGAACACGCAGGAGCCGTTTTCGAGCACATCGTACTGATTGTTCTCGGTGACCTGCTTGTCTGCAATCCAGAGCCGATACTGCTTCGACGCCTTGATAAAGACATTTTTCGACGGATTGCCGTCCGAGCCGACGACGGTGCCGCCCGTGATCGTGCCGCCGGACTTCAGCTCGCAGGTGTCGCCCAGAATAATCGAGTAAAAGCCGCCCATTGCAGCGCCCTCGGTCGCCTTGGCCGTCACGGTTGTGGCGGAGATATAGAGTTCATAACCGTCATCCCGGCTGACGATGCCCTGCTTGCCCTCTGCCGACAGCTCACACCAGCCGGTTTCACTGCCAGGGTAACTGGAAACATGGCCGCCGGCATTGACTGCACAGCCGTTCGGCGCCTTGAGCGTCAGCTTTTTGCCGTCTGCGATGTAGATGTTAATGCCGCCCTCCGAATAGATGCAGTCGCCGTTCGAGGCGGTCAGCGTGACATTGTCCTCCACAAAAATGTAACAGGTGCCGTCAAACTCAAGCAGATTGCCCTCTGCGGCAGTGTAGCTGCCTTTGATATTCAGCCTGTTGTTGGACGGATCGTAAACGAACTTGCCGTTGCCGAGGATATCGTCACAGTTGAAGTTTGTGACCTCCGTGCCGGCCACACGGATGCCGTACTTGATGAGCCGTTCGATGCTGCAATATTTCACAGGAACCTCATCGCTGCCCATGATTGTGCCGCTCGTAACATATGCCCCTTCCGGCTCTCTGGGCACGCAGCCTGTCAGGGAAATGTCCGATAAGCCGCCGATTGCGGCATGATCGCCCCGGACACGGACCTTGGCGTCATTGAGCGTCAGCGTTGCGCCCATGTATCCGTGAATACCCTGGGTGGCGCCGTCTGCATAGACCGTGCCGTTACTGTATCCGGATCTGCCGATCGTCAGATTGCAGTCGTTGACATAGATCGGAAAGGCATTGTCTTTCAGCCCGTGAAGCTTCAGGGCGCCGCTGCCGTACAGCGTGGTGTTTTTCAGAATATACAGCGCGTTGCGGCCGTTGCTGCACTGCAGCTCGGTGCCGTTTACATAGGTAATTCGCAGATCGTTCTTGCTTGCGACGATGACATCATGCTGAAGCGCAGTATATATGCCGCCGATATTCAGAATGTTGTTGGACGAATCATAGCTGAACACGCCGTTGCCGAGGATGTCGTCCTTGTTGGAGTCATTCATCGGCACGCCGTCGATCGTAATGCCGTAATCGCCGGTAATCTGCTTGTAAATGGCGATGTTTTCAGCGAGGTTGCCGTTATTCGGATTGAGCAGTCTGCTGTTGTCCTCGGAAAGCACACTGTTGCCGTCCGTCTGGCTGTAGCTGAACGAAATGCCGCCGGAGAAAGAGCGGACGGCTTTATTTGTATAAACAGCACAGTTCTGGAACAGCAGGGATTCGCCGCCGTCGCTGCCCGAAATGCTGTACGAATTGCTGTTTATCGTCAGCTGCATATTGGAAATCGTCAGCTTGGCGCCGTCCCGAACCCAGATGCCGTAATCGCCGCTGGATTCGCTGTTATTCACAGTCAGCTTGCCGCCGCCGGTGATGGTCGTATCGCCGAAGAGCTTCATGCCGTCGCCGTTGCCGGTGGTCAGGTCGGCATTCCGCTCCACCACGATCGTCAGGCCGCTGACAGAGCTCCAGATGGCATTGGAAGTCTGACTGACGCAGCCGCCCGTGATCAGCAGTGTCTTGCTCTCCGGAAGATACCGGAAGAAGCTGTCGCCGAGGATGTCGTCCTTGTTCTCCCTCGTGACCGTCGTGCCTGCGACATCGAGCGGGATTTCGCTGCTGATGTAAACCTCACTGACTGCCTGAGTCGCCTCTGAGTTCAGAGTCGCACCCTCATAGAACTGGCAGTCATACGGCGAGGTGATCTTGCCCTGCAGATCGACACCGCCCTTGAAATAGCCGATCGCAGCCTTGCCGCTCGCCGATGTCGCATGGACATCTGCCATGACGAGATTCAGCTTTGCGGAGGAGTTTCCCGTATCGATCGCTCTGCCGTTCTCGGAGATCGCGTCCAGCATCATGTCCTTGATCATCAGACTGTAGTCGCTGTAGATTGCGGCATAGGTGCCGGTCGCCTGGGTTTCGACCGTCAGATGACCGGAACCCTTGATGATCGCGCCTCTGCCCAGATAAATCGCATTTCTGTTTCCTGTCTGCACCAGCGAGGAGTCCTCAGTCACTTCAATGGTAATTGTGAGACCGGAAAAGATCAGGTTTTGGGAGCTGTCATTGGTCATGCTTCCGTGGACATACAGCGTTTTGCAGCCCGGATCGTAGGAGAAGACGCCGTTGCCTATGATGTCATCCTTGTTTTCGTCTGTGACGGAGGTGCCGCAGATGCTGATGTCGTAGGTGGCAGCATCGGCCTTTACGGCGCCGAGCTTTGGCAGCACCAGCGCTGCCATGGCAAGCACTGCACTTCCGTGCAGCAGCCTGCCGAGGAATGATCGCGTTTTGGTTTTCTGCATTTTTTTCGACATCCTTTCCGTAATGAAAGTGTGGTTTTGCCGGAAAAACCGGCGCGGACTGAGTGTGTGTTCAGCTTCTGCGGGCGGCATCCCCCTCTCTGCATCGGAAGATGATAGTCAGACTATCATTTTTGAATTGATTTTACTGGGAAATACTATGTTCATTATATCATAGGACAGGTGGTATGTCAATAGGATTTCTTGCGCGAAAACCAAAGCAAAAAAGAAACCGCCTCCCGCGGGGGAATGTCCCGCAGGAGACGGTTTTTAGGGCGGTTTTTTACTTAATCGTCCAGCAGGCCCATAATCTTTTTGAACGCCTGTCCCCATACCTGAGCTGAATTGTATTCACCCCAGACGGTCAGGTCAACCGAGCCGTCACGGACTACATTGTCAAGCTTCGAGACACTGTCCTTCAGAGCCGCGCAGAGCGGTCCCGCCACGCCGCGGTCTCCGACAGCAAAATCGCGCAGACTGAAGCTCTTGGTAATCGGAGCAAACAGATCGTCTCTTACCATTTCCAGAACCTTATAGTAGTTCTCTTTGGTGAATTTCTCAAGCCGTTCCATCGTGCCTTCCGGATCAAAGGCATAATCCATTACAAAGCTGACCGTTTTGTAATACATCTGCATGGCGTCACCGATCTGCTTTCCGCTGCTGAACACAGCCTTCGCCGCCTGTCCCATAGCAGGAGAGGCAAACATTTCTCCGATCGGTCCGTGTACCATTTTGTACTGCTCAAACTTAAACTGCATGGTAGAGACCGCAAAATTGGTCTCTGCAATGAACAGGGAAACCTTGAAGATGAACAGATTATAGTTGAGAAGCGCCTCGAACCTCTCTGTCGAACCGCCGGCCGTTCCGCCGGACAGCATATAGGAGCAGGCACCGGTTTCCCGGTCTATTGCGATATACGCGGTACCGGTCCAGTCGCCGATGTTCAGCGTCTGAGAAACCAGTCTGACGAAAAGGCCTTTGTTGACACAGTCGCGGACTTCTTTCCTGACCTCGCTGCTGACCGTGCAGTTTGCGAGCACCTCATCGGCGTTCGGCGCACAGACCGACACAACCGGAACATTCAGCTCTGCTGCCTTGTCCATGACTGTGACCGTAGAGATGCCGCTGAGCATATTGTCGGAAAGATCTTCCCAGACAGCGCCCTCATAATAGGACTCCATCATGGCAAGCGACATCGTGAACTGAATTTCCGCATCCGCGTCGTTTTCCAGGCTGACCGTGCGGAACCGGTTGTAGGCGACATCCATCATAAAGCTGCCGTCCGTGAGCGCATTGGTGACGCCGAGCGTCGTATCCGTGTCGTACTCATAGCCGGTGATGACAATGCCGAGCTCTCTGTTCTTCCGCACATGATAAAGCGACTCTTGTGATGCGGAGCGGAAATCGCAGTAGGCAAAGTACTGCTTGCCGACATTCTCCAGAACGGTGCCGAGTGCCTCCCGGATGTCGGCAGACCCCGCCTTTGTTTCCTCTTCAGCCTTTTCGAGATGCCCCTCTGCAATCAGGCTGTCCGTATAGCCGATCTTCTCGTAGTCCAGCGTCACCGCGTAAACGGAGCCTGCCCGGACCACATCGGACAGAATGGAATCGCCGCTGTCTCCGGACACGGTCGTCAGCATCTGCTGCGCCGTGCCGAGGGAAAGCTCGCGCCTGCCCGTATGCGTTTCATCATCGACGGAGAGCACCGGCACCACATGGACGAGATACGCCGGAACCTTTGTCAGGTCTGCATTTTTCGGCAGGAGTTCGCGGTCTGCGGCAGTCGCCGGCTCGTAGGTAAGGACGATGCGCTTTCCGTACAGCTCCGAGAGCGGCGCATCCAGCAGCGTTTCGCCGCCGACGGCAATTTTCAGGGCACTCCGTTTGCTGTCCGGCACCGCCGCATAGCGGTCGGTAACATCGAGCACCTGATACGGCAGCGTGACCGGCAGATAGGCGTCCTCTGTCGGGACAATGGACTGCACCAGAAGCTCCATCTGATCCGGCAGCGGTTCGACCGGTCCGTAAATGGGATAGTCCGCAGCAAGCGCGGCCATCTCCGCATTCTTCGCACGGTCGTCCTCCGTGTATTCCATGTCGAGTGCCGCGGCTGCGGTTTCCAGCTTTTTGAAGCTGACATCGAGCGGCAGCCAGATGCTTTCTCCCGCGCAGGCGCCGGCGCCGCGGTAGTCGGTATACGGCACATAGGCCTCGGCCCAGGTATGCTGCATCCGGTAGCCGGTCACGGTCCCGCCCGAAGTGAGTCCGCTCACATTGTCAAAGCTCGCGGCCAGCACCCGTCCGGCACTCGCAATATCCTTCGTGCCGGTCATGTCCATCGCCTGCTGCGCCGTGATCTCAATGCTGCCGCTGACATATCTCGCGGGGATGCCGCTGCCGCGGAGCATAGCAATCAGCAGAGAGGCCTGGTCAATGTCATTGCCGCCCATCTGCTCAAAGGTCACCTTCGCGCCCTTTTTGGAATTGCCGTAGATTTCGTATTTGATATTGTTGCGGAGATACTGGTAAATCGCATTTGCACTGCCCAGCTCCTTCGCCTTGTCGATCAGCGCCTGCGGGATATCCGTTTCGCCCTTCAGTTCGAGATCGGCGGCAGACGGCGCATCGCTCCGGAGCGTCTGCGCACGGCTGACCGGCGCGCCCTCCGTCATGGGCGGTGCGGTGTTCGGGACAGCCTCAGAGGGCGTCGCATCAGACTGATACAGTGCCGCATCCGGATACAGAATCCCGCGCAGCTCAGAGAGCTCCTGCTCGGTAGCCTCTCCGCTGCGGAGTCTGCCGGCCAGAATGCTGACCTTTGCGGCGCGCTTGCGCAGCTCCGCGTCATGTGCCGCCTGTCTGGCGGTCAGCTCGGCATTTCCCTGCACGCAGGCAGGCGTTCCGGCGCCGCGGCTCCCCTGCTCTGCCTCCGCGAGGATTTCTTTGCAGAGGGTTTCCAGCTCCGTCTCGCCGAGTGTGCCGTCCGCAGCACGCTCCAGCCGGTCGGACACCGGCTCCGCCGTGCAGACCGATGCGGTCAGCTCCCGCTTTTCAGCCCGGTTTGCGGGCGCTTCACACGGGACAGAAAACCCGGCGGTAAAGAGGATTCCCGCAGCTGCGGTAAAGGCGGCTGCGCGTTTCAGCAGATTATTCATGTTCCTTTTTCCCTCCTCTTCTTCCGGCTGCAAACAGTGCGAGCAGCCCTGTGAAGCTGAACAGCGCACCGGCGTAGTAGAATTTCATGCGGCGGTCACCGGTCTTCGGTGCATCCGTCCGGATCTGTGTCTCAGCGGTCGTCTGCTCGGCGGATCTGACCGTCGAAGTCGTCTCCTCCGCAAGCGTGAAGCCGTCATAGTCCAGATCCTTGTCCGTTCCGTTGAAGCGCACCTTCAGCACACCGGAATATTCGCCCGGCTCCGGCGAAACCGTCTCGGAAAAGTCCGCGCTGCCGCCTGCCGGGATCGACGCGGTCTTTGTGAGCGTAAAGGCCGGCGTATCGCCGCCGTTCTGATAGATCAGAACCGTAATTTCCGCATTTTCGGCGGCCTCCGAGCCCTGGTTGAGCACGGTGAAATCCGTGCGGACATCCTTGCCGTCCGCCGTGAAATCCAGTGTGCCGGCAAATCCGGACGCACTCTGCTCCACGGTGAATTCGGTTTCCGCAGTCGAAACGGTGACGCCGTCCTGCTGCACCACGGCCGTTGCGGTGTAGTCACCCGCACGGAGCTTCAGCGGCGCAATGGCATCGCCATACGAAAGATTGCCGTTTTGATTGATGGCGGGAATGCTGTGCGTAAACGACGCGGCCTCTCTCTGCCCCTTCTGTCCGACCGACACGGAAAGCGACAATGCATTCTCGGTCAAAAAGCTGCTGCGGTTCCAGACGGTATTGGTCAGGTTGACCGGATCGGAGACCGAGTACACCTGACGGTCGCTGACGATGCGGTTTTCCACAGACTCATCGCCGGCGCGGAAATAGGTTTCCGCCTCCGCCAGCGTTTCGCCGTCCGCCGTCCATGTGATGACCGCTTTCAGACGCCCCGCAGCATTCTCCGGAATCTGCCATGTCCACTCGCCGGAATGCTGCACACCGGCGTTCAGCGTGACATCCTGTTCCTCGGCCACATCGGCCAGCTTGCTGCCGGACGCATCCAGCACCGCAAGTGCGGCATCTGCCGTGATGCCGAGCGGGAATGCGACGGTCTCTGCACGCAGCGTGACGGTCTCGCCGGTCAGATAGATCTGCCTGTCGCTCGTGAGCTTTGCAGAAACCGTCTCCGTCACCGGAATGATGCGCTCCTCACTGACATTATTGGCATTGTCAACCGCAAACAGGTGCAGATAGCTGCCGCTGCCGAGCTCCTCCGGCGAAAATGCAGCCGTCAGACTGCCGCTCGCATCCGCCTTGCGGACATTCTGCACGAACTCGCCGTTTTCATCGTAGGTAACCAGTTCCGGACTCGGCTCCTTGCTGCCGTTCACGCCGACGACAAAGCCGTTCAGCCCGCTGAACGCTTCCTCGCGGACGATATTCGAGGACTGGCTCTCCGCGTCCTCCGCGGCCGGCCGCGCCGCGATGCTGTATTCATAGACCGTTCCGTGATCCTCGGAATGCAGCTTCAGCTTCACCTTGCCGTCCGCCGCAGAGACCTCTGCATCCGGGCAGTCCGGCGGCGTCACATCATAGAAGGACGCGTCCTTTGCATCGGTCATCTTCGAGGTCTGATAGAGATAGAAAATCGTGTTGGCCAGCACCTTGCGCTCGTCATCGGTCGCCTGACCGTTGCTGTGACCGGTCTGGATCATGCCGAGATTGTTGTTGGTGACCAGATAGGAATTGGAATGTGCGCCGGTTTCCGGATCAATATGCTGTGTTGCATTGAGCGTCATCCACTCTGTTGCCTCCAGCGTGCCGCCGACATACTGTCCGGATGTGTGGCAGGCCGGAACCGTCAGGGTTCCTCTGAGCGTCCACGGATAATTTGTCAGAGTTCCGATCTTAACGATTGAAGCGGACGATGTCACAGAATAGCTGTCGTTGATCAGACGAATGCCGAGCTGATCGGCAAAGCGCACGAAATTGGTATATCCGAGATAAGCATTGACGGTATCGTGTCCAAACAGCACGCCTTTGCCCGCATCTACAAATTCCTGAACGACTTCATACGCAGCATTGCTGAGGTCGCGGTGCGAGTTGCAGTCGGAGGAGCCGAAGAAGATGACATCGTATTTCCAGCTGCCGTCCGCATTCTTCATGTACGATACCGGATCTCCGTTATAGGTGTCGATGTGGACGGAGTCGATCCGGAAAATGCCCTTGCCGGCCGGAAGCTCCGTATCACTGATGGTCTGCGTCATCCACTCCGCGAAGTACGGGCTTGCGGGGTACACATTCAGCACATCAATCTGCTCGCTCTCATTCCAGATCGAGCGGGTTTCCCAAGCACCGCCCGGTATGCGGCGAAGCAGCTGATAGTCATAGCTTTCCGCTTCATTGCTGATGTCGTTCCAGCGGAGAGAAACTGTTTTGCCGTCGTCGGACTTGCTGCTGTAAAGAATCAGATCCTGCTTCGGCTTTTCCGTCACAGTCACTTCGCGGGAGCCGGATGCGACCGCCGTTCCCTCCGCATCCGTCAGCTCTGCGGTCACCGTGTAGATGCCGGTTTTATCCACCGTGAAGGAAACGAGCGTATCGCTCTCATACTTCGGGATTCCGTAGAAGGTGTCTATGCTGTCAAGGTCCTGCGCCTCCAGCGTCACCGGCGCCGTGTTCTCCGTAACCGTTTCGCCGCCGTAGCTGACGCTGACCTTGAGCGTGCCGTTCCACTCCGCGCCGGAATTGTAGATCAGAGCTGCATTGCTGCTGACGATCCGGTTTTCGCCGGCGTACAGCGCGAGCATATCCGGAACCGGCTGGAACCAGAGCACCTGAAGACCGCTTTCGCCGTCAGCGGGCTTGTCCAGCACCTCAAACGAAGTCTTGTCCGTGCAGAACTCCGTGCCGCCGCGGGTACAGACGCCTTCAAAGGTATAGCTGCCCGCTTCCGCCGCATCCACGCGGAAACCTTCGAGCTTCACGCTGACTGCATTCTGCTCGGCCGGCAGCTTTGCAGACACGGTTTCCTCGTGCAGCACGCTGCCGTTTTGCAGCATCCGGACGGTCACATCCGTATTGCTGTCCGTATTGGCCGCATACAGCACGGTGCCGGTCACGGTCACATCGGCAGGCACGCCGGCATAAGTGCAGCAGCGGTCGAGCGTCAGGCGCAGTCCGCTGATCTCTGCGGCGCTGACCTTTCCGCCCTCCTCAACGGTCAGATGCACGGTTTCCCGCTTCAGAACGGTCTCGCCGTCCAGCAGGGAAATCACCGCCGTGATGCCGTTGTCCTTTTCCTCGTTCAGCTCAAAGCTGCCCGCGGTCACCGTCACACTGGTTTCGCTGCTGCTGAGCTGAACCGTCTGTTCATTCTCATAGATGCGGTTTTCGCCGTTCGTGACGGTCATGTTCAGCGTCAGTGCCGCATCCTGCGCCGCCTGATACTGAATCAAAGCGGAGGCCTCCACCGAAACCGGCTTGCCGGCCTTTGCCTGCGTATTGCTGAACGAGGTGTCCATGCTGTCCACCAGCAGGCAGGAGGCATCCTCCAGCTCCGTCAGCAGCCGGAAGGCCAGCGCCGTCGCATGGATGCCCTTTCCGAAGCTGCCGTTGGCGTGCTGTGCGCCGTAAAGCTGACTGATGAGCTCCGCCGCGTTGACGGACTTGTCAAAGCGCAGCATGGCGAGCGTCTGAAGCAGCGTTTCCTCGATACCCGGATCGGAAAAATCATCCGCACGGTCCGCCCGGAGATATGCCGCAGCAGCATCCAGGCTGTCCCCGCTCTCCGGCGGCAGCGCGCCGGCATCCCGCAGCCTGCTCAGGGCGCAGAGGGAGAGGGCGGTAAGCGAAACATTGCCCTCAGAATTGTCGTTATAAGCGTAGCTGCCGTCACTGCGCTGCTGACCGGTCAGCCAGCGCACGGCATTTCCGGCGGCGCTGCCATAGCTGCCGACGCCGCCCTCGCCGAGCGCAAACAGCGTCAGCGCGGTATCGTAGGTGTCGCTCGCATAGGCAGGCGTCAGTCCGAAGCCGCCGTCCGGATGCTGCTGCGTCATGACATCCGCCAGCCAGGCCGTGTCTGCGGCAGCCGCCGCAAGCTGTGCCGCCTCGTCAAGGCAGGTCACTTTTTCCGCTGTCTGTGCGGTCAGCGCGGCGGTATCCGAGCCGGAGCTGCGCAGCAGATAGATCGCATCCGCCGTGTCATTCAGCAGCGCCGGATCGCCGTAGCTGCCGTCGCTGTTTTTGCGGGTGCCGAGATACTTCAGCGACTTGCCCTTGATGTCGGACATCATGGTGCTGTAGTCGGTCTGCTCCTCCGCCACGGCTGTTGTCAGGATGCCGCAGAGGTTTCCGACCAGCGTGCAGGAGAGGGCAAGCGCCGCCAGACGCCGCAAGCGCGTTCCGCGGTTCTTCCCTGCTTCCTGCGGGGAATTTTGCTGGTTCATGTTCGATTCTCCTTTTCTGCAGATTGTGGGACCGGTCGTGTCATACTGAGTCAACGAGAGGCGTTCGCCCCACCTGACTGTCACATTTTGAATTATATCATGTATTCTGCTGCCTGTCAAGCAAAAAGCCGCGCCTGTTCGCACAAAAAATGCGCTGCCGTTCCGGATGCCGGAGCACAGCGCGATGAAATTTTTATTTTTTTCGGAAAAATGTAATCTGCGGCAGTCAAATGCTGTCTGTCATTTCAGAAGGGCACTTCCGTACACCGAACGCAAAGGAGGACATCCAAATGAAACAGCATAAAATGACAGCCATGCTTCTTGCAGTCTGCACACTGCTCAGCTTCGCCGCCTGCGGCGAAAAAAGAGCGCCCGATTCCGCCGTAGGACCGACCGCATCCGATTCTGCCGCAGACCGCACCGAAACCTGTGCAGCGGCGCAGCACAGCACAGAGGAAAGCAGCACTTCCGCGGAAACCGGAGCTGCCGTTTCCGCAGACGGGACCGTCACGGCTGCATCGGATTCCCCCGTTTCGCAGCAGACCGGGCCGCACACGAGCGTTACGCTGCCCGCCGGCGAAAAGCGGGAGCTTCTGCACCGCATGACCTGCCTCAAAGCAGCCGGCGGGGTGACCGGCATGGTCAGCGCAGGCGGCACAAAGACTGCCGTCAGCGTCGATTCCGGCAGATGCTGCATCGTCGATCTCGCGGCGGACAGGATCACCGCAGAGGTGAAGCTGATCTGTGACTGGGAGCGCGTCATCGGCATCAACCGCGCAGGCACCGAGATCACGACACTGCTGGCGGATCAGTACGACCTCAAGGTTCGCTTTTACGACACAGCAACCGGAAAAAACACCGGTTCCTTTGACGGCTGGGGAAGCACCTGCTACGAATACTGGATGGATCCGGCTGACGACACGCTGTACGGAAAAAACAGCAGCACGGTCTGCAAGCTGTCGCATGACGGAAAGGAAACTCTGGTCCGCCGGCTGTTCGATCCCGAAAAAACGGAAGGCCTGCTGGAAAAAGTCCTCCCCGGCGGCAGCCTTGCCTGTGTTTCGTATACAACCAGCGCTGTCGATTACGGACGCTGCACCGCACTCGTCAATCTGAATAACGGCAAAGAGCGCTTCCGCGTATATGCCCCTGCTTCGGATGTCACTGTCACAAAAAGCGGCCTCGTCCATGTGTATTCCGACAATCTGCCGTCTCAGCAGAGCACGGTCTGCAACTGCACCGTCTATGATATTCAGAACGGAAAGCAGCTGTGCGCATTCGGTACAGCCGCGGGCAGCAGCCCTGTCTCCTATGCAGATCCGCAGAGCCGCTGGATGCTGCTCACCTTCAATGATGATAGCATTTACCGTCCGAAGTCTGTCGTGCTCTGCGACACCGGAAGCGGCAAGACCGAAACGCTCAGTCTCAGCATGAAAAACGCAGTGCGGCTGAATGCCTGCTATCTGCCCGGTCCGGACTGCTTTGCCTTTGCGCTCAGTGAGCAGAAAAACGGCAAATCCGAAACGGTGCTTTACCGCATTGATCCGTCGCAGGCAAAGCTCTCCGCCGCGGCACAAAAGCCCTACTGCATCGGCGAATTCGCACAGGTCGGCAGCGCGCTCGCAAAGCAGCGAAAACAGGCCGATGCAATCGAACGCAAGTACGGAGTCCGCATTCTGATCGGCGACGAGGTCCGCCGCATCGGCAACTGCTCCGGCTACCGCATGGTCTCCACGGAGGACACCGCCGATCCCTCGTACACGCCCTTTGTCAACACCGATACGCTCAATTATGCACTGGATCATCTTGACCGGAAGCTCGCGCGCTATCCGAAGGACTTTTTCAAGATTTTCATGCGCGGCGGCTATGCCGAACTGCAGATCCTCATCCCGCTCCGTCTCGATGAAAACGGCGGTTTCGCGGCTGCAGGCATCGCATTCGAGCATAACCTGCACAGCTGCGTTGCTATGGAAGTCAGCAGCATCTCCGAGTTCCAGAACACCGTCGATCACGAAATCTTCCACGCCGTCGAGTATGTGATGAACCGTTCCGGCTTCTCCTTTGATGAGGACGAATGGCAGAAGCTGAACCCGGCCGGCTTCACCTACTGCGGCCTTGACAACTACTTCAAACCGGAGTTTAACCGCTGGACCGTCTCCGACGCTTCTGATCGGAAGAATGCCTATTTCATCCGCAATTACGGCTGCTCGACCTCCATGGAAGACCGTGCGACGATCGCAGAGTACTGTTTCACAGAATGCAGCTCGCGAAACAAGGATGCGTATCGCTCCGGCAGCGACGATCTCAAACAGAACTACCCGCATCTTGCCGCAAAGCTCGACGCGATCGAACAGCAGTGCCGCGCCTGCTTCGGCAGCTCCTACCTCAGCGAAATCGCAAAGCCCGTGCAGTAAAACAGAAAATCCGCAGAACAAAAGAATCGTCATCCGTCAGGCTGAGCCGGCAATGCACCGGCTCAGCCTGACTTTCTACCGGATATCGCATTCCCGGGCTCTCCCTTCCGGAACCGCAGGCCGCGTCAGATCAAAAACGGATAAAGCCGATGACATTTCGGCTCCGTTCTGACAACGATCCGGTCAGAAACCGGTATAGACAATACTGCACAAAGATTTATAATGCATATCTCTGCCGTCATAAAGATCTCACACTCAGCAAAGCACTCTGCTCAGCACAGGCAGGTGCTTTTTCTCTGCGGGGAAACAAAACACCGTGCAGATTCCTCCGCACGGTGCTTCATATGCTTTTTCAGCCGCTTGTTTCCGTTTCAAGGATTCCCGTCACGACAAGCCGCTGTGTACCGTCATCGGTACAGGTGATGATCGTGATCCGGTCATCGCCTGCGTCATCCAGCACCCATGTCTCATCCGGCTCCACGACAAAGCTTTCGGTGACAGAATAGTCATAGCGATTCTTCTCAGCATCGTACAGCGAGATCTGCATCCCGTTCTCAATGTTTTTCAGGCGGTTGAAGTATTCTTTGTAGATCGTGCTGCTGTGACCGGCAATACAGTAATTGCCGCTGCCGAAATCTCCGGTTCCGGTAAAATGTCCTACGGCCTTCCGAAGTGTCTGCTGATCGGTGCCCTCTAAAACAGGCGCTTTGATGTTTAAAGCGGCGATCTCCAGCACGGGATTCTCCCGCATCAGCACCTGCTTCTGATGCATCCGGTACAGCTTCCGCCCGCCGAAAAACAGCAGAATGCTCATTCCGGCGAGGATCGCAGCGGATCCTGTAAGGAACAGGATCCACTGCTTTTTTGTTCTTTTCTGTTTCATTTCAGATTTCTTTCTTTTTACTGTTCATCTTCTCTGCGGCGAAGCACGCCGGACTGTCTGACGGCGGCAAAGCCGAATGCGGTCATCAGCAGTGCGCTGAGCATGAGCAGCAGGTTCTTCAGGGAGTTGTTGCCGGTCTGCGGCAGATTCACAGGATCGGATACGCTGTTTGTCCCGATGCCCGTATCCGCGTTCACGATGTAATAATCCAGATCGGAACCGTTTTTGTCGCTGAGAATGATGACAGCTTCGCCTTCCGGAACGGGAATGCCGTCGAGAACCGTGACAACGCTTGCGGAATCCGGACGGACGCCGTTCTTTTTCTCATAATCCTTCCGTGCCATGTCCATGAGCTGGTCATCGGAATACTTGTACTCCTTCGGCGCATCCGCGATCCGATCAAAGCGGATATCCACATTGGAAAGCTGCAGTTCGTTCAGCGGCTGTTCACCGGTCGCGGAAATCGTCATCAGCATCTGATTGAACTCGCCGCTTTCATCCGCAAGATACAGCACATAGAGGTATTCTCTTCCGCAGAGCGGGGAGTAGAAATACTGGAGCTTTGCAAGACCTTCGGTAACACTTTCCGCACGGCCGTCAACATAGGTGGCGAGGGAGAAGCGGGCGTTCGTATCCGCGCTGTGCGTGAACTTCAGGACCGTCTCGGCCTCGCTGTCAGACTGCAGCCATTCACCGAGCAGATTCTGCGTGCTAAGGCCTGCAGGTGCGACGACCGCGTCATAGAGCTGCATATCGTAATCCGCTTCATACGGTTCTGCCGACCGCACAAAGCTCAGCGGTTCCTCACCGACCGTGCTGATCACATCGAGCGGAAGATCGCCAGTCACATCGAACATGAGGAATAACTCGTTGTCCGTGTAAAGAACATAGTAATATTTGCGGAAACCGTCCTCGTCCAGCTGATACTGCAGTCTTACAGAGCCGAACATCTCCGCATCCGACATTTCATCGTCAGAAATCGTCATTATGAAGTAGCCGTTATACAGAGCATAGCACTCGAAGAAGAAGGACACCGCACAGCCTTCCCAGTTGCCGGACGGAACATACGGATTGACCCATTCGCCGTTCAGCGCCGTGACGCTGACGCCGGATTCCGGTGCATCGTCCGCATCGTAGAAGCCGTAATCGTTCGGCACAGCCTCTGCGTGCGTCAGGATCTGCTCGCCTACCTGTCCGATGGTCAGCGTATTCCGGTTGTCCGCGCTCGGCCCCTGTGCGCCGATCCAGAATTCGCCTTCGCTGTCATAGAAGCAGTACCAGATCAGAACACCGCAGTCCGGGAACATCTGATAGGATGCGGTGACTTTGCCGGTCTGCACCGCACCGGAGCTGCTGTCGCGGTAGGTATAGACCGCGCAGCCCGTTTCTTCATCACAGCTGACGGTCACGGTGCCGGCTTCCTCATATTCTCCGGTCATGCCCCATTCCGGCGTGATGATCTGATTTTTGAGGATCCATTCCCCGCAGATGTCTGTGCCCTCTGCCCGGCGCACGGTATCGTCACGAACCAGTCTGCCGCCGTTTTCCAGCGCGACCGTGTCTTTCTGATAAAGCGTGCCGGTCAGGAACACGGTATCCGTATCGGTGTCACGGAACACAAACAAAGGTGCCTCCGTGCTGCCCTGCTCGCTTTCATCCGTCACAGAGACCGTTCCGACGGTGTTGACCATGGTTTCGTCCTCATAGCTGCCGGTGATGCAGATGAAACTGCCGTCTTCATCCACAGTCAGCGCACCTTCGGTCTGACCGCTGCTGTTTTGCACGAGCCATTTACCGATTAGCGCGGCAGGCGTTGCCAATACATCGACGGGGGCAGCCTGATCGGAAACCAGTCTGGCTGCACCGTCCTGTCCGCAGATGAACACGCCCGCATCATCAGAAGCACAGCAGTTTGCGAAACAGCCGCCGGATGCCGTGTCGCAGAATGTGTACCAGACATTCGTACTGCCGTCCGGATACACATCATAAGAAACCGTGACCGTTCCCTCCGAGCTGATGTTTCCGCTTGCGTCGGTATAGGTGTAGGAGCCGTCCTCCGAGACCGTCACCGTGCCGTCTGCTTCGTATTCGCCGCTCTCCTCCTGAAGCAGCTGATAGGAATAGCTGCCTGCGATGTCGGCGGGGCTTGCCGTCTCATAGTCCGCAGAATCCTTTACAAGCTCCGCGGCGCCGTCCTGTCCGATCGGCAGCACATCGCTGTCGGTTTCCGGCTTCATGCAGCCGATCCAGAATTCGCCGCTGTTGTCATAAAAGCTGTAGATTTCCGATGCGGTTCCGTCCGGATGCTCGTCGTATCCGACCGTGACCGTCCCGCCGTATGCGGTGTTTTCCGCATAGCTGTAATAGGAATATGTCCCGTCCTCAAACACCATCACATAGCCGGTGCTTTCGCCGTTTTCCTGAAGGAACCATCTGCCGGTGAGATCGGCAGGCGATGCCGCCTGCGCCGTCTCTGCGGCGGAGACAGGAGCCGCTTTATCCGCGGCAGCCGCCTGCACGGCCGCTGCCGGAACCGATGTAAGGAGCATACTGAGAACCGTAAGACAAGTGATGAGCTTTTTCATAATACTGACCTCCGTTTATTGTTTGATTGTGATACGAAGTTTTCCTTCGTCTGACTGTATCATATCATAAAACGGTGTGCAGCGGTGCGGAATTACAGAATTGTAATATCCGGCAGAATCAGACCATACACTTCGCGCCCGGTGTTACGATTCATCCGCATCCGGCACGCAGCGTTCAAAGGACGGATCGTCTTCACTGTCCGGCAGCAGCTCCTCCATACCGTTCTCAACGGCTTTCCGGAATCGGCCCCAGAGCTCCTGTTCCTCGTCATAAAAGCTGTACCGTGTTTCGCCGTCTGCGGTCTCCGCGGCAACCGTGCCGTACAGGGAACCGCCGCCGCGGTAATCCAGCTGGAAGCTGCCGTCCTCCGAGATGACCAGCGTTCTCGCAAACATCTCCCCGGCCTCAAACCACATCCCGACAACCGGTTTCAGCGCCTTTTTTTCCGCATCGCTGACGGGCGGTTTTGTTTCCTCGTATTTTCTTGCATATTCCGCCTGCACATAGCCGTCACGGCCGTTGAAGTGCACGAAATACCAGCCGTCTTTTCCGCTTTCGCAGAATTCCACACCGGTCCCGTTCGGAATCATACCGATCGTTCCGGCACCGGCTTTCGGTTCGCTGCGCAGCTCAACGCCGGCCTCGCCGCCGTCCGCAAAGCCCGCAAACAAGAGCTTCGGCTTTGTCGCTTCCGTCTGAACCGTCTGATTTGTCTGAACCGTCTGATTGGTCTGAGCAGTCTGAACGGTCGTTTGTGTGTCATCGTCTTCGATTTCCTTGATGTATTTTGCGCTGACATATCCGGTATGCCCGTCATAGGAAATCCTGTACCAGCCGTCCACCCCGCTTGCATAGATGTCAAGCTGCGTACCGGCAGGAACGGCAGTGAGCTGATCCGAGCTGTCGTTCGGCTCGCGCCGCAGCTTCAGAGAGCCGGATTTGACTGCGACACAGCCGCCGAACAGCCGCTCCGCAGATGCGGCAGCGGCGGTCTGCGTCTCCGTGCGATCCGTCAGCTCGGAGGCGGCAGTCTGTGCGGCCGATGCGCCGGTCTGCGGTTCCGTTCCGGTACTTTCTGCTGCATCGGAGGAATCTGATCGTTCAGCAGCGAACTGCGAGCCGGTCAGCGAGGAAGAAGCACCGGCATCGGTTCCGCATCCGCTGAGGCAGATGACTGCACCGAGCAGCGCCCATATCATCATTTTTCTGTTCATCGTGATACTCCTTTCCGTTTTGCGGTTGATTCGTCTGTACTGACATTCCAATGATACCACACAGCATCAGAATGCAGCAGCAAATTTCAGAATTGTAATCCGGAATCAGAACAGCACCCGCCGCAGGACATATTCGCCCCCGGAAGTCGATGCGATCTCATATGTGCTCAGATCATCCATTGAAAGATGCTTTTTCAGACGGGAAATATTTACACGGATCGTGTTTTTGCTGTCCTCCACATCGCAGCCGTAGATGGTCCTGTAAATCTCATGATAGCTGACGCGGGAGCCGATCCGGGATGCCAGCAGATAGAGAATCTGCAGCTCCCGCTGCGGCAGGGGGCATTCATTGCCGTCAAGGACAGCCGTACCCGCAAACAGATCAATCGTCAGATACGGCAGCTCGATGCGCGGATGCTGCGCGTCGCGGCTGCTGCTGCGCCGGAGCTGCGCGTCGATGCGCGCTTTCAGGACATTGAGGTCGTAGGGCTTGGTGATATAGTCATCGCCGCCGCTCATAAAGCCCATGACAACGCTGTCGTTTTCATCGCGGGCGGTCAGAAAAATCACCGGCGCCTGTGTCTTCTGCCGGAGGATTTTGCAAAAATCCATTCCGTCTCCGTCCGGCAGCATGACATCGAGCAGCACCAGATCCGGCACACATTCCTCCAGCTGAAACGCTGCCTGCTGCACGGATTCCGCACAGTGAACACTGTATCCCGCATTCTCCAGAAATGTGCGGTTAATGCGCATGATATCCGAATCGTCCTCGACCAGTAAGATGTGTGCCATAAAAAAACCTCCGTGCATATTACAATATTGAAATTCCGATTGTATCGGAACAGAAAATGTGATATAATGACATTGAGCCTGAAAGGAGGCCCGCAGAATGAAGAAACATAAATCAACGCCGTTCAGGCGAAAACTGTTTTTGCTGATGTTCAGCTCCATGCTTGTGCTGTTGCTGTGCATCAGCGGTGTCTTCCTGTATCTGACGCAGAAAAACCGGCAGCAAAGCACAAAATCGCTCACAGATTATTCCGATGAGATGATCTCCGTTTACAGAGAGAATGAAAAAAACAGGCGCGTAATCAGCACAAACGAGACCGCGCGGTCGTTTCTCTTCATCTGTCAGCAGTTTATCTCAGCGCCGTTGACGCATACGCGGTTCAGCGCGGAATGTGACCTCGCGTATTACTACTATCTGGATATTCTGAACAGCATGGGAGAAGCGCCGGACGAAACACTGTTTGTGTATTACAAGGATTTTTACTACTCGCCGAACGGCAGACCGCAGGATGAGACCGAGCAGAAGCTGAACGCGATCTATGCAGATGAGCGCCGGCAGTGCGAAGCGGAATTTGCAGAAAAAGACGGCGTACAGTGGGTTCGGAGCAATCAGTTCGGCGATTCGTATGTGGAAACGGACAGCGGCCTGATTACGGTCGCCTTTGCGGGGGCAGACAGCTTCCGCGAGGATCAGCCGCTCAAAATCGGCATCATCCGCGAATGGGATGACAAATCCGTGATCGTTTCCGAGGCACAGCGCCTTGTGGCAGCGCAAACGGAAGCAGCGGAACAAAGCAGCCTCGAAACCTTCCGGAAGGGAATGCTGTTTCTGCTTGCCGCAATGCTTGCAGCCGCGCTGCTGAGCCTGCTGTATACGCGCAGATTAGCCGGCATGATCGCCGATCCGATCGAGCTGGAGCAGAAACGCGCACAGCAGGAAAAGGAAGCGCTGGAAGAAGCAAACCGCATGAAAACGACCTTCCTCTCGGATGCTTCCCATGAGCTGAAAACGCCGCTTGCTGCGATGTCCGGCTATGCACAGAATGCAGAATACGATATCCTGAACGGCGGCGAGAAAGCCATCATCATCGAAAAGCTGCGGCGCATCTCCTCCGAAGCGAACCGCATGGCGCTGATGGTCACGCAGATTCTGGACGCCACACGCATTGAAGAAGGCAGAATGGTGCTGGAAAAAGCCCCCTGCGATCTGGACAGTCTGGTGCGCAGGACGGTTGAGACCTATTTTGCCGTACTCAACAAAAACAACAACCGTTTGGCGATTCGCATTCCGCTGGATCTCCCTCCCGTCGAAGCGGACAGCGCAAGGCTTCAGCGCGTTCTGGTCAATCTGATCTCCAATGCACTGAAGCACACGCAAAACGGCACCGTTCTCATCAAAGCGGAAGCAGAGCAAAACTGCATCATCGTGACGGTCAGAGACACCGGCTGCGGAATCTCCGAGGAGGATATGCCGCATATCTGGGAGCGATACTACAAGGGAAAACAATCCGAGACAGGTACGGGACTCGGCCTGTTCATCTGCAAATTCATCGTGGAATCACACGGCGGCAGCATTTCCGCGGAAAGCGAACGCGGAAAAGGAACCGCGTTCCGTTTCACGCTGCCGGTTGCCGGGCAGCCCCGTACGGCGCCGTGAACCGAACCACCGATATCTGTGAAACCGCCTGCGGCGATACCGAACTGCAGGCGGTTTTATTATACCATATTGTCTGTATAAAATCAATGCCGATTTTATGATACGGGCGTAATAAATATGCAGAGGTCAGATCTGTTCCCTTTTCGTCCCCTCTGTATTTGCATGAAAGCGGTATGAATCAAGCTCAAACCGGAGCGGCAATCCGGAAGCCGTGCCTGAAAGCCGGGCGGGCTCATCATTGACTTTTTCAAAGCTGTATGCTATAATTGTGAGGTCAAATCTCCGAATATATTTGAAAGAACGGGTTTATCATGAGCATTCAAGCTGCTTCCGCTGACCGCAGACAGATCCTGACCGGCTGGTTCAGAATTGTATTCGGTCTCCTGATTTTTGCGTTCGGTGTGCATCTGACGATCTATGCCAATATCGGTCTTGCTCCGTGGGACTGTCTGGGCATGGGCATTGCAAAGCATACACCGTTGAATTACGGTCTGTCCATGACCATGATCGCTGTGACTGTCCTGTTTATTGATATTCTGATGAAGGAACGAATCGGATTCGGCACCGTGATTGATGCCCTTCTGACGGGCAATTTCGTGCAGATGTTCAACTCATTGAACCCTTTTCCCGAGAATCATACGATGTGGATCGGGATCGCTGTCATGCTGGGCGGCTTTGTCTTTATGGCACTCGGAATGTGGGTGTATATGCTTGCGGAACAATGCTGCGGCCCGCGTGACGCGCTGCTTGTCGCGCTCGGAAAGCGGATGCCGAAGATCCCGATCGGCATCGTAGAAATCCTGCTCTGGGCTGTTGTCCTGCTGTTCGGCTGGCTGCTTGGCGGTTCTGTCGGAATCGGAACCTTGATCAGCACATTCGGCGCCGGTCTGGTGATGCAGCTTATATACTGGCTGATTCATTTTGAGCCGAGAAAGCTGAAGCATAAAAGCCTGATTGAAACAGCAAGGACACTGGCAGGAAAGAATCCCTGAGCAACGGCAGCGGGCAGTATGACAGAAATGCCCGGAACGGAATGATTTGCAGACGAAAAAGCTGAGCCGGAAAAACACCGGCTCAGCTTCTTTTTTACGGTCACACCGGAACCCGAACCCGGACATCATGGAGCATGATGACGCACAGTTCAGCAAACAGCTGCCTTTCCGGTTAGGCTTATGCGACCAAATATCATTTTTCTCTCAAATAAAACAGCATTGGGAGAGAATGCCCGCTCCCGCCGCATTCCTGCGGCGGTAATGGGGCGAATTGGGAGCAGTGAGCCAACTGCCGCTTTAGCAAATCGGCATCGGGCACTGCCCGATGGGCAAGGCAGGAATTGAACCTGCGATGTTTACCGCATGGGTGGCGGATTTACAGTCCGCTGCAATCGCCGCTATGCATACTTGCCCATATTTGTTTCCGGTATGCAAAATGCTGCCGGAACACAATAACGGCAGCGGGGGCTTCCCGCCCGCCGTGAGTATCCGTGGGGAGACTCGAACTCCCAAAACCTTGGTTCTTAGCCAAGTATGTATTCCAAATTCCATCACACGGACATATGAGAGCGGGCGATGCCCGCTCAGACACGAACAACAACGATAATCTGGTCGATCGTCACGCCGAACATATCTGCAATGATAATCATGTTGTCGATGGTCGGCACAGAATCGCCGCGCATCCATTTGAAGATCGCCTGCGGGGTATTGAAACCGCATGCTGCCTGCACATCAGCCACCTTAAAGCCCTTCGTGCGCATCATGGATCTGATGTTCGCACCGGTCGCTGCAACATCTATCATCGGCATGGAAAACATCTCCTTTCCTGTAATCATATCCCTGATGTTTCTGATGCTCCTGATGAGAGTCGAACTCATACTGCGCGGGGTTTAAATCCGCTGCCTCTTCCATTGGGCTACAAGAGCAACTGCAGGATAAGGGATTTGAACCCTTAAAATACAGCTTTTGAGGCTGTCATGTATTCCGTTCCATCAATCCTGCTAAAAATGTCCGCGGGGAGATTCGAACTCCCACAACCTTGTGTCTGAGACAAGTATGTATACCGGATTCCATCACGCGGACATAACAAAAACACCGCCTGTATCGCTGCATACAGACGGTGTTTCGTTTCAAGGATATCATACAAGAAGGCTATCCTGAAATTCCCATGCCGGCGGTTCCGACACATCCACCGCGATCTGTATGCAGCACGAATAGAGTCTCTTCCAGTGCGAGAAAGAGGCTCAGGTCATACTCGTGAAGGCGATACAGATTGAACATAGTGAACTGTGTCATTTTCGGCAGCTCCTTTCATTGAAATATCCGGCACAGCCGGTTTCCGGCCGGTCTGTTTCTGATGTTGTCTGTATTATAGCACAGCTTTTGGGAAATGTCAAGTAAACCGCAGGTATATCTTTCGGCGGCAGCCATACGGTCTGTCCATAAGAAACGCGCTGTCCCCCGTTCATCGGAAAGCAGCGCACTTTACCGGATTTCGGGATGTCCTATGGTCTGGCAGAGGCCTCTTGAAAATATGGGGCTTATTGAGGACAGATCACATAAGTGTAAGCAAACGATAACAATACAATTACAATATTCCGAATCCGCTTGACCTTGCATTTCTGAGGTGTTATAATCAAATTGCAATCGCAGAGCCTGCGGCGCTCCGACAAAACCTCTGCGGAAAGAAGGAAAAACATCATGAAGAAAAAGACTCCTCTCATCATCCTGACTGCGCTTTCCCTGTTCCTGACCGCCTGCAATCCGGCCGGTTCAGAGGTATCGACCGGCGTGACCTCCGCAACAACGGAAACCACAGCAGTCACGGCCGAACTGACCTCCGAATCCACCATGCAGACCACAACGGCCACGGAAAAAGAGGACAACATCACACCGATCAGCATTGATGTGGATTATCTCGACAGACCGAATGTGCTGGCGAAGCATTACAAGCCGGCAAAGGTTTCCGCATTTTCTGCACCTGCCACGAAGCTGAAGCCGAACAGTGATCTGTCCAATGTCTATTTTGGCGAGGATACTGACATATCCTATTTTGATGAGAAATATAAAGAGAATCTGGTGAAAAACGGCTTTGCCCTGTCTGGAGCCTGGTTCGGAGAGTATTTCGAGCTCTATGAGGACAACCGATACTGGAACAGAGCGAACTATGTAACGGTCGATTCCCTGATGCACACCTATCACCTGTATTTTGCGCACCTTCTGAAAAAGATCGAGAAGGATCAGTTTGCTGAACAAATCAAAAACATCTCCCTGAAGATGGTGAAGACAGCGGAGCAGCACTGTGAAAAGCTCAAGGGCACAGAATGGGAGCAGGCTGCCCTGACCGAGCTTGCATTCTTCGCAGTCGGCGCAAAGCTTTCCGACCCGTCCTTCACGGTGCCGGCATCTGTTGCTGATGCCGTGCAGGAGGAGATCGGTAAAATCTACGGTGAAAACATAGATTATTCTGCCGTTCTGTCCGGCGTGAAGGAGGATTATTCACAATATAAGCCGCGTGGGTATTATGAAAACGATGAAGTGCTGCAGAAGTATTTCAGAACCATGATGTGGTACGGCAGAATGGGCTTTGCGCGGAAGAGCGATCTGCTCAGCCGCACCGCACTGCTGATCACTACGGGTATGCAGGGCGATGTGCTGAAGGACTGGATGGAGATCTATGATGTGACATCCTTCTTTGCAGGTGCTTCTGACGATATCGGCTACTGCGAACTGAAGCCGGTCGCGGACAAGATCTATGGCGAGGGCTATACGCTGGACAGCCTGATCGGCAATGACGAAAAGTGGAATACCTTCCGGGCTGCGTGCAAGGGACTGCGCCTGCCCGCGATCAACTCTGTTCCGACGGAATGGGACAGCCTTGAAGAGCACAAAGAGGCACAGATCGGCTTCCGGTTCATGGGACAGCGCTTTTCGATTGATCAGGCATGCTTCACACATCTCTATGAAGAAGAACCGCCTTGCCTGCCGGACGCACTTGATTTTCCGGCATCGCTTGGCTCCGATACCGCGCTGGAGATCCTGAAGCAGGAAGGAAGGACCAATGAGCGTTATAACAA
>JAILIG010000172.1 GCA_024695445.1 Oscillospiraceae bacterium | reverse complement strand
TCTCGGCACGACCGTTGAGATCAACCTCAGCGTCGGCGATTCCGTGCGGATCGTCGGAACGGCAATGGACGGGTTCGACGGCGTCGTCCAGAGCATCAACATCGAGGAGGGTACCTGCGAGGTGCTGGTTTCGATGTTCGGCCAGGAGACACCGACCAAGCTGCATCTGACAGAGGTCAGACGCGCAGACTGAGCTTCCGGACGGAGCGTTCTCCGTCTATTTCAGCGGATCATCCGCACCGCAGCAGCCGTGCGTGCATGATCGTGGGAGAGATATCCGCCGGATGCGGGTATCCCGCCATACACCACATGATTTGGAGGAATTTTTACAATGGCACAGAAAGTAGTTGGCTTTATTAAGCTTCAGATCGCTGCCGGCAAAGCAACGCCGCAGCCGCCGGTCGGCCCGGCTCTCGGTCAGCACGGCGTCAACATCATGGGCTTCTGCAAGGAGTTCAATGAGCGCACCAAGAATGATGCCGGCCTGATTATCCCGGTTATTATCACCGTCTATTCCGACCGTTCGTTCAGCTTCATCACCAAGACCCCGCCCGCGGCCGTCCTCATCAAGAAGGCCTGCGGCATCGACAAGGCCTCCGGTGTGCCGAACAAGAACAAGGTCGCTACCATTACCCGTGAGCAGATTCAGAAGATCGCTGAAACCAAGATGCCTGACCTCAACGCCGCTTCCCTCGAAGCTGCCATGAGCATGATCGCAGGCACTGCCCGCTCGATGGGTGTTGTCGTCGCAGATTAAGGGATTTCTGCGCATTCTATGCAATGACCATTCATGGAATGCCTGCCCCGGCATCTGCCAGTGGGAGGATTCATTCCGCGATCCGGCCAGCCTGAGGCAGCCGGAATACCACAGATTGATGATAAGGAGTTTTCATACATGAAACACGGTAAGAAGTATGTTGAGAGCGCAAAGGCGCTCGATAAGGCAAAGCTGTATGAGCCGGCAGAGGCACTGAACACGGTCTGCACGCTCGCAAAGGCAAAGTTCGACGAGACCGTTGAGGCACATATCCGCCTCGGCGTTGACTCCCGTCACGCAGACCAGCAGGTCCGCGGCGCTGTCGTTCTGCCGAACGGCACCGGTAAGACCGTCCGCATCCTCGTTTTCTGCAAGGAGGACAAGTATGAGGCTGCAAAGGCAGCAGGCGCTGACTATGTCGGCGGTCTGGACATGGTCGAGAAGATTCAGAAGGAAAACTGGATGGAGTTCGATGTGGTCATCGCTTCTCCGGACATGATGGGCGTCGTCGGCCGTCTCGGTAAGGTGCTCGGCCCGCGCGGACTCATGCCGAACCCGAAGGCCGGCACGGTCTCCCCTGATGTCGCAAAGGCAGTTCAGGAGGCAAAGGCCGGTAAGATCGAGTACCGTCTCGACAAGTCCAACATCATTCACTGCCCGATCGGCAAGGTCTCCTTCGGCGCAGAGAAGCTCGAAGAGAACTTCAACACGCTGCTTGAGGCTGTCGTGAAGGCAAAGCCGGCTGCTGCGAAGGGTACTTACCTCCGCTCCGTGACCGTCGCTTCCACGATGGGCGTCGGTGTGCCGGTTCTGACCACCAAGTTCGGTGTGTAAGATTTGAAACGGGAAGGGGAGCGCATATATTGCGCTTCCCGTATCCCTTTTTCGCAGAAAGTACTTGACTTTTTTGCGGCTTTATGGTATAATAGATTGTCTGATATGAGAAATTAGCTCAGTTGGCAGAGCATCTCCCTTTTAAGGAGAGGGTCGAGGGTTCGAGCCCCTCATTTCTCACTCATGAATATTTCGTAAATACGCTGTTTTCCGTTGTTCGGAGGACAGCGTATTTTATTGCCAAATGGGCTTTGGACACTACGGAGAAATTTGGACACCAAGCTGCGCGCTTTTTGAGCGAACAACGAGCCGGATTTTGGAAGTTTTATGGAATATCTTGCGAAAATGGCGTTTGTTGAAAACGGAGAAAATCGAGCCTGCTTTTTGTGCATGATGCTAGGATGCGATTTGTGGCGGATTATGGTATAATAAAGATAGTCCAATTCCGGTTTGCAAGGAGGTTATCATATGGCAGTACCAAAATATAGTGAATTTATGCCGTCCATTATTCGCTGCTTAGGCGATGGAGAAACATATACTCTCAGACAAGTCGTTGACTATTGCGCGGCAGAATTTCAATTATCAGATGAAGATAAAGCGGAAACTCTAGCAAGCGGTCAGAATACATTGCTGAATCGTGTCAGCTGGGCGAAAACCTACCTGAAAAAAGCCGGATTGATTGAGAGTCCTAAACGAGCCAGCTTTTGTCTGACCGATGCAGGACGAAAAGCATTAAAGCAGGGAGCGGATTGTGTTACTTTACAATACCTGGAACAGTTTGAATCTTTCGCTGCTTTTCACGGAAAGGCATCTGCGGGCAGCGCTGATGGGAGCGATGTGACAGTTATTCAGACGCAAAGTCCGCAGGAGCAGATTGAGTCTGCTTTGAATGAACTGAATGAGGAACTTGCCAGCGATCTGATGACGGAGATTATGAAAATCTCTCCGTTTGAATTTGAGCGCCTTGTTGTCAAACTACTGATAAAAATGGGGTACGGAAAACCAAGTGAAAATAAGGATACTGTCACACCGAAATCCGGCGATGAGGGAATTGACGGTGTAGTCAGCGCGGACAAGTTTGGATTTGATTCCATCTATATACAGGCAAAACAATGGAAATCGGACAGCACTGTGAGCAGACCGGAGATTCAGAAGTTTTTGGGAGCACTTGCAGGACAAGGTGCATCAAAGGGTATCTTTATTACGACAGCCAAGTTTTCAAAGGAAGCCGAAGCCTATGCTGCCAAACAGCTTCATACGAAAATTGTACTGGTCGATGGGATTCAGCTTGCTAAGCTGATGATTGAATACGATCTGGGTGTGTCAACGGCGGCTACATATCAGGTTAAGCGGATTGATTCTGATTTCTTCAGCGATGATGTATAGTATGAAAACGGGAACCGACAAATCGCCAAAAGATATACCACCGGTTTACTTGACATTTTCAAACAGGTATGCTATAATGTGCACAACACGGGAACGATCCCGCGAGTCTGACTGACGAAAGGGTGAAAACAATGAAAGCAATCATGAACAATCCGGCACTGTCCGCAATGAGCCTGTATAGTTTTGAATATCAGTATCGCTTTTTTCTCCGGCAAGAAGAAAGCGCCTTTGTGCTGCACGCAAAACATACAGGTATTTGTTCAGCTGCCCTGACAGGGTGAGCGTAGATTGTGTTTCATTGTGAACCATCTTCTGATAGAACAAAGCCGTCTGTGTGCAGTATGAAACGCGCACAGACGGTCTTTTTATGCTCTGTCAGAAAGGTGGTATTTTTATGTCTTCCAATACGCCGACGATCAACCTCACAGCAACCGGCGCGAATATCAAAGCGCTGCTGAAAAACAAAGGTTTCAAGGTCGCTGATGTTCAAAATAAACTCGGCTTCCATACGCCGCAAGCGATCTTCAAATGGATGCGGGGCGATGCAATGCCCTCGATTGATAACATGGTGATTCTCGCACATATGCTGGGCGTGACCATTGATGAAATCCTCGTCCTCAACTGAATCACACAGCCCGATTTCGGTCGGGCAGAATTCCGCTTCGTCTAACTGGCAGGACACCGGTCTCTGAAGCCGTGAATGGGAGTTCGAGTCTCTCAGCGGAAACCAATTCAGGCCATGCAGCCAACATGACCTTTCATGCCTCTGTAGCTCAGCCGGTAGAGCGCAGGTCTGAAAATCCTGTTGTCGCAAGTTCGACTCTTGCCGGAGGCACTTCATATTTCCGTTTCGTCTAACGGCAGGACACCGGTCTTTGAAGCCGGGAATGAAAGTTCGATTCTTTCAGCGGAAACTGATATGGGCAAGTAAGCATAGCGGCGATTGCAGCGGACTGTAAATCCGTCACGTTAGATACACCGCAGGTTCGATTCCTGCCTTGCCCACCACGCAGGGCGTCATGTTTCGCAAAGCGAAACTGCACAGTTTGCTACGCAAACATGGGGCTCCGATTTGCGAAAGGAGCCACAGACGCCCTTCTCCCAATGAGCCTTATAACCGCCGCAGAAATGCGGCAGGGACAGGCATTCTCTCCCAATAGCGGATTTCGTTTGGTCGCATAAGCCTAGTTGGTAAGGCAGCAGTTTGCTAAACTGTGAGTAGCCGCGTTGTCCGCGGTGTCTGGGTTCGACTCCCGGTGTGACCGTTATCAATCAGCTGAACCTGTGATTTACCGGTTCAGCTTTTTTGGCTTTTGACAGAGAATCTTCCGTTTGGAGATGAAACAATCCGCCGGATGCACCGCTTGCAACCGCACCGCATCTGTGATATAATAGAAAAAAACGGGAGGTGTGCGCATGCCGTTTCAGATTATCCGCAACGATATCACAAAGGTGCGCGCCGATGTGATTGTCAATACCGCAAACCCGAAGCCGCAGACCGGCAGCGGGACGGACAGCGCGGTTTATGCCGCAGCCGGCGCCGATGCGCTGCTCGAAGCGCGAAAAAAGATCGGTGACATTGCGCCGGGGCAGGCGGCGGTCACGCCGTCATTTCATCTGCCTGCGAAATTCATCATTCACACGGTCGGTCCGGCATGGCTGGACGGGCAGCACGGCGAGAAGGATATTCTCCGCGCCTGCTATGAAAATTCTCTCGCACTTGCTGCGGAACTCAAAGCCGAAAGCATCGCATTTCCGCTGATTGCGACCGGTGTTTACGGCTTCCCGAAGGACGAAGCGCTGAATATTGCGCTCTCGGAGATCGGCAAGTTTCTGCTGACGCATGAGATGAATGTGATTCTGGTCGTACTCGGCAAAGCGGCATTTGCGCTTTCGGAAAAGCTCATGGGCTCGATCGACGCATATCTCGACGAGCATCAGGTCAGAGAGCTTGAAAATGCAGAATATGCCGACGGCAGGATTCTCGAAGCATACCGCAGACGCCGCGCAATGCAGCAATACGCAAACTCGCCTGTTTCCGGCAGTAGCCGAACCATCGAAGAAATGCTCGACAGCGCTGGCGATACATTTCAGCAGCGGCTGTTCAGGCTGATTGATGCAAGCGGCTTGGACGATGTGACCGTCTACAAAAAGGCGAACATTGACCGCAAGGTGTTTTCCAGCATCCGCTGCAAGAAGGATTACAAGCCGTCAAAGAAAACTGCGGTCGCCTTTTCCGTTGCGCTGGAGCTGCCGATGCGGGAGATGCTCGATTTACTGGCGTGCGCAGGCATCACGCTCTCAAAGAGCGATAAATTCGATCTGATTATTTCGTACTGTGTGCAGAACGGCATTTATGATATTTTCGAGATCAATGCGGTGCTGTTCAAGTACGGACAGCCGATACTGTGCTGATTTGTTTCGCGTGTCAAATGTCGTCTGAGAAACGACCACTTTTCTTTGGAAATGTGCTATACTGGAATCATCAAAGAAAAGGAGGGATCCGATATGATCGGAGCATTGTTAGGCGATATGATCGGCGCGCCCTATGAGTTTGACCGGGGAGACAAGACCAAGGATTTCCCGCTGTTTGGCAGGGGAAGCAAATTCACGGACGATTCCGTGATGACGGTTGCTGTTGCGGAGGCGCTGATGGATGCACGCGGCAAATCTGATGACGAGATCAGGGCGGCACTTGTCCGCTCCATGCAGAAATGGGGCAGACGCTATCCGGATGCAGGCTACGGCGGGCGGTTTATCCGCTGGCTGTTCACAGAGAATCCGCAGCCGAACAACAGCTTCGGAAACGGCTCCGCGATGCGCACATCTGCGACAGGCTGGCTCTGTGATAACCTCGAAGCCACGCGGCATACGGCGTCGCTGACGGCAGAGGTCTCGCACAATCATCCGGAGGGCATCAAGGGCGCAGAGGCGACTGCCGCGGCAATTTTCCTTGCGCGAACCGGCTGCAGCAAGGCGGAAATCAAGGCGTATACGGAACGGGAATTCGGTTATGACCTGTCCCGCTCCTGCGCAAAACTCAGACCGCACAATCATCACGACGAGACCTGTCAGGTGACAATGCCGCTGGTATTTGCGGCGTTTCTGGAAAGCACGGATTTCGAGGATGCCGTGCGGAATGCAGTTTCGCTCGGCGGCGATACGGACACAATCGCCTGCATTGCCGGCAGTATTGCGGAAGCATTTTACGGCGTACCGGAGGACATTGCCGCAGAGGGCAGAAAGCGTCTGCCGGCGGATATGCTTGCCGTACTGAAACGGTTTGATGCTGTGATCGGATGACATGATATGAAGCATATTTATACTGAATATGCCATATGCCAGAATCAGTGAAGCTGAAAAAGTCTCTTGTCAAGAACCGGAATTCACTTGACGGATGCAGTATTGTCAATATGCACGGGAGACCGCGTAAGGCTGAAAAGCAGACGAAAGGAGCTTGCCATGAAACACAGTATCTACCAATCCCCGCACTGCGATGTGTATTATGAGAACGAAAAGAATGTCGTGCTGGTCTGCTGGAAATCCTATTGTGAACTGGAGCAGTACCGCACGCCGCTGGAATACGCGCTGCGCGTGATTGCGGAGCATCCCGGCTGCAATTATGCCGCCGATACACGAAATGGCTTTGAGGACAATCCGGCGGACACGAAATGGGTTGCGGAATTCTTCATGCCGCAGGCGCGCAAAAACGGCTGCCGCATCATCTGGTTCATCATCGACCGGAACAATTCGCTGAAAGAAGAACTGGAAGGGCAGCAGCGGGATTCCGCGGCGATCATGGAGTTCCGGTATATTTTCAGTCTGGATGAAATTTGTGAATGAGTAAAGCATGAAAAGAACTATGGGCGCTGCCGCGTTCACGCCTATCTGATAAATCGAGATCAATACGAAAAGTCAAAGGCTGTCGGGAATCACGACAGCCTTTTTCGCGCATGGGGGCGAAAAGCCCGACTCCATCATCTATCATGATTATCGTGACAACAAATCCATTGCAATCAATTACGCTGTTTTGCTGTCATGTTTGTGTAAATTAACCGCGTATCACACTATGCGGATCATATTTTATCCATTTTGCGAGAGCGATTCTGAAAAATGCGCCCGTCATTGTGCTCGATGAAGCGACTGCTTTCATTGATCCCGAAAACGAGGAGAAAATGAATGCTGGGATCGGCGAAATTATCAAGGGCAAGACGGTTCTTGTCATCGCGCACCGCTTGCAGACGATCGTGAATGCGGACAAAATATGCGTGATGAAGGACGGAAACATCATTGCCGCAGACAGGCACGCAAAACTCCTGCAGAGCTGTGAGGAATTGCAAGGTGCATTCTCAAAGACTCGCCGATCGTCATTCTCGATGAGGCGACGGCCAGTGTGGATGCCGATAACGAAAGCTATATCCAGCAGGCAATATCCGAGCTTTGCAAAGGCAAAACGCTGCTGGTCATCGCACACAGGCTCAATACTATTGTCGGTGCAGACAACATCATGGTTATCAAAGACGGGCAGATCGCAGAATCGGGCAATCATGACAGCCTGATGCAAAAGGACGGCATTTACCGTTTAATGGTGACAAAGCGTGCCGTCAGCACAGGATGGAGGAACTAAGCAGAAAGCCGTTCATAACTGGACGGCTTTTTTCCGGTGCCATCTTGATTTTTCAGTATGAATATGCTATAATAGAATTTATAGTTTGCACATGCTAACTGTTCGGGATTGGAGGTCCAAGATATGAAAAAGGTCCGTTCATTGCCAAAAGAAAAAATAGATGAGATTTCCGCCCTGATCGGCGAATCGTTCTGGGATTATCCCTATGAACCCGGAGAAGGCGGGTTAAAGCCGTTCTTTCCGTCAAAAGCGGCTATGACCGAATATATGAAATCGTTTGTAATTGCAGGAATTGAAAGCGGAACATTTTACACCACCGACCACGGTGAGGGCTATATCCTCATCACCGACACGAAAGGCAATCATCCGGGATTCCGGAGCATCGTTAAAATGGCACGGAGAATGAAAAACGCGCTCGGCGGCTGGGCAAAGCTGTTTTCCTTTCTGAAGCAGGCAAACAGCGGCTGCGATAAAAAGCCGCTTGAAATACAGATGAAAAAGCAGAAAAAGCCCTATGTCAAGGTGGAAATGCTGATCGTGACAGAGAAGTATCAGGGACAGGGATATATGAGGAAGCTGATGGAGTTTGCCTATCAAACGGCGGACAAAAACGGCTGTCCCTGCATACTGGATACAGACGCAAAGGGCAAATGCGACCGCTATGTGCATCTTGGCATGAAGCTCGTTCAGACGCGGACGGCGGCAGGCTGCAAGATCTATGATCTGATGTACAGCAAGGAAGGTGTGAGATGATATGAAACTGTCTGTGATTCTGATTGAAATGCTGGTGTTTGCAGGCATATTCACAACGATCATTTTTTCTGCGCTGGGCAAAAAAGAAACGACTGCAAGCATCCACAACTATCCGCCTGATATTCAGGAGGAATATTTCAAGACACACCCGCGCAGGGATGTTTCCGCCAGGTCAAATCATGTGATACTGGCCAAATCGCTCGGTTTGCTGATGTTTACGGCGATTCTGACAGTTTGCGCACTGCTGGCAGGGGCAAACGGTTTTTTGCAGGGATTTCTGCTCAGCTTCGGCTTGATGTGCTGGATCGGCGCATATGATACCTTCTTCATTGACTGGGTATTGTTTGCCAATCTGAAATGCTTTCGTCTGCCCGGTACGGAGCATATGGACAAGGCGTATCATCAGAAGTGGTTTCACCTGAAAGGGCTGCTGTTTCCCGGATTGGTGTTTGCGCTGATTCCGGCTGCGATTGTCGGTTTGATCGTGATGCTGATACAATAATACGAAGCGCAAGTCAGCGGACGCTTCCTGACGAATCATTCAAGAAAGAGGTGAGACAATGACAATTCATGAGTTCGGAACAGAACATCAGCAAGTAATCGTGCTGGTTCATCCGTCTGTTGTGATGTGGGATTATTTTGAGAAGGTGATTCCGATACTGGAGAAGAAATATCATCTGATTGTTCCGGCATTGCCTGGTTATGATCCCGAAACAAAAGATGATTTTACCGGCGTTGAAGCAATCGCAAAGGAACTGGAAGCATGGCTGCTTGCACACGGATACTGCGATATTTCCTGCTTATACGGCTGTTCCATGGGCGGCAGTATTGTGATTCGTATGCTTGCCGATCATCATATCAAAATCAGAAATGCGGTGATTGACGGCGGTATTACGCCGTATCAGCTTCCCTTTCTGATAACGAGATGTATCGCTGTCCGTGACTTCCTGATGATTTATATGGGAAAGCTCGGCGGGATCAGGCTGCTGACAAAGGCATTTGCGGCAGATGATTATTCTGAAGACGATTTGCAGTATATCGCAAAGGTACTGCGGTTTATGAGTGCAAAAACCGTCTGGCGGACATTTGAATCCTGCAATAATTACAGTATGCCGGATGCATTTGATGCAGCCGGTACGAATATGGAATACTGGCTTGCCGAACGGGAGATCAGGGAGCGAAAATGGGATATTGCCTATATCAAAAAGCATTTTCCGCATTGCAGATTCCGGAAATTCCGTGATCTCGGACACGGCGGACTGGCTGTTTCAAAGCCGGAATTGTTTTCAAAGGCTGTGAATGCAGTCATCACAGCAAAGAAATCATCATGCAAAAACGGAATGCAGGGAGAAACAAATGAACCGGTCAAAAAAATATGCGAAGCTGTTTTCAAACATTCTTTTCGCTGCCGACGCGCTTAAGCCCCCAGCCCTCCCAGCGCCAGACGGTTTCTTTCCCGTTGACCGAGAAAATATGCAGGTTATTCTGTTCATCCGCGAAGACAGTTTTCCCCTTTGCCGGGATGCCGGAGGAGAGCCAGCGCTTGCGCAGTCTGTGCTCCTGTTTCGTGTCCCAGTCATAGATGAAGATATGTTCGGAATAGACATCCTGATCATCCGGTTCGATCCAGAACGGGTGAAAATACCCGTAGCTGCCGGGCTTCCACATATGGAGCACGACCTCGTCGGCACCGTCATGGTCTGCGTCATAGATGAGGCATTCCGCAATATACCATGTGCTGTCACTTTCATAGGTGAAGCCGTCTCCGGTCAGGCGGAGCTGTCCGCCTGAGAGAATCATCTCTGCCGTTTCGTTGCCGTCCTCTGTCCGGATGCTGACCGTTTGTCTGTTGTCCTGCAGCGTGACCCATCCGGGGAGCATTTCGCCCTGTCTGCCGCAGAGAAAACCGGCGGCCGCAGCACCGATCACTGCGGCCGCCGTGTGAATCAACCGTCCCACTTTTCAGTAATGGCAGATCAGATCCTGACACCATTCAGGATATGCAGGCGGATTTTCGTAATTGTCCAACTTTTCACGCCATTCAGAATCTGTCATGCGGGTGTCGTTCGTGAACTGATAGAAGGAATACACTGCGCCGGATACGCAGCGGAGTTTTCCGCCGAACTCAACGATCACATCGATGCACATCGGATTGCCGGTAGCGACTTCCAGAACGCCCTGCAATTCCGATGTTGCAATATCGACGACCAGTGCCGGAGAATTCGTGTTCGCGTATTCACTTTCTTCTCCCACATTGAACGAATCCTTGATCTCATCATAAAAATGCTCCAGCTGCCCGCCGTAGCCGCGGATCAGATCAAATTCCTGATTCGACGGCATGACGCCCTTCAGTTCCTTCTCCGCAATGGTCTGCAGCTTTCCGGCAAGCTCCGCGAGCGTCGCCATGTTCTTCTTGTCCTTTTTGCTGATCATGCCGTAATCGTCCAGTCCCGCAGAGGTCGCCTCGACCAGCGCCTTCAGTCTTGCGAACACCAGCGGCTCTGCCTCGACATATCCGCGGTCATCGTTGTCCGGGATCTCGGGATCGCC
>JAILIG010000169.1 GCA_024695445.1 Oscillospiraceae bacterium | reverse complement strand
GCAGGCATTCAAGGAGAGCATCACAAGCTCAAAGAAAATCACCTGCGATTTCTTCACCTCCGCCGAGGATCTGACCATTAAGGTCCAGCAGGCGCTCCAGAATGAAATCAACCGGCAGGAAGAACAGCGCAAAGCAGAAATGCAGGCTCTCGAATCAAGATTGTCGTTAAAAGAACAATCATTTGAAGAGGGCGCACATTTATTCGCAAAGTTCCTGAAGCGCCCGCTGGCCTTTGCAGGTCAGGAAGTCGTGCTCCGTGTCCGTATGGACGGCGAATACGGAACATGGCGTTTGAAAGAAGAACTGCTTGACGCATTCGGATTCAAACCGGGATATTGCACATTTATGAATGACTTGTATGTATTAGGCATTACACCGTTTGTTAAGGACTCTTCATGGGTCATTGATGGTATCGCCGAAGGACTTGCCGCCGATTGGCTGGATGATGAATTTGTTGGACAAGGAACGATTTTTGAAGGCCGGTTCAGACTGAAGGTTGCAACAGATGTCAAACTTGGACGCCCGCACGGTATATTGATTGCTGCATTGGAATTGCTCGAAGGCGTCAGAGTCATTCGCAAAGGTGTTCATGTCACAAAACAAAGCAACGCGGACGAATCGTCAGAAGCGATTAAGCCAGACGAATCCGATTCCGAACTGGAAGAAGATCCAGAGCTTCAGACTGCAAAGGAAAAACTCAGGTTATTACTCCACGCCTTGCAGAACGGCCAGGAATAAAATCCGCTATTGAGTGAGCCCCCTCCGAATCACAAACGGAGGGGGCTCTTATTTTTTGATACAGCGGCGTTCAGACCGTAATCTCCTCCGCAAGTGTCCGCAGGGCATCAACGCCCTCTCCGGTGACGGCAGAGAACGGGATGACCGTCAGGTCCTCATACTGCGGCAGCTCGTCTGGCAAAGCGGCCAGCCTTGCCTCGCGCTCGGCGCGGTTGAGCTTGTCGGCCTTGGTCAGCACGACCGCAAACGGCATCTCCGTATCAATCAGGAAATCCACCATCTGCAGGTCGTTTTTCGTCGGCGGATGCCGCATATCAATCAGCAGCAGCACCGCACGGATATCGCGCTCCTGCTGCAAATAGCCGTTAATCAGCTCCGTCCAGCGGCGCAGCTCGGAACGGCCGGTCTTTGCGAAGCCGTAGCCCGGCAGATCGACAAAATCCACGCCGCCGCAGCGGTAGAAATTGATCGTGGCCGTCTTGCCCGGCACCGAGCTGACACGCGCCAGATTTTTGCGGTTGAACAGCTTGTTGATGAGCGTCGATTTGCCGACATTGGAGCGGCCGGCAAAGGCGATCTCCGGTGCAGAGCAGGCGGGAAGCTGCGCCGACAGTCCGTAGGCGGCGGTGAACGCCGCAAGATTCCAGTTCATGGCGTCTCCTCAGTCCGCGGCGGGACGGCAGTGCAGGCGGGTTTTCTTCTTTTTCGGCGGAACTGCGACTTTTTTCGCTTCCTCCTCGTGCAGCGGCTCCAGCGTGATATCATACTGCGGCAGCGGCACCAACGCGGTATCGAGCACCTGCCGGACGTTCTCGCAGGGAATGAACCGGATGGCGTTCCGCACGGTCTCGTCGAGCTCGGCCAGATCGGGCAGATTGTCCTGCGGGATCAGCACGGTGCGGATGCCGTTTTTGTACGCAGCCATGGACTTTTCCACGAGCCCGCCGATCGGCAGCACGCGGCCGTGCAGCGTGATTTCACCGGTCATGGCGATGTCGTGGCGCACGGAGCGTCCGGACAGCGCCGAAATCAGTGCGGTCAGCATCGTGACGCCGGCGCTCGGTCCGTCCTTCGGGACAGCCCCCTCCGGCGCATGGATATGCAGATCCTTCGACTTGAACAGCTCCGGATTGATGTCATACTGTCTGGCGACGGAGCGCGCATAGGAGACCGCGATGCCCGCACTCTCCTTCATGACCTCGCCGAGCGAGCCGGTCAGACGCACCTCGCCCTTGCCGTCCATCGTCAGCACTTCGAGCGGCATCAGCACGCCGCCGACGCTGGTCCACGCCAGACCGTTGACGAGCCCGACCGTGTCCGCCGTCGCATAATAATCGCGCTGATACTTGTGCGGTCCGAGCTCCGACTCCAGCGTTTCCGGCGTATACACGACCTTTTTGACGCTCTCTGTCAGCAGGCGCTTGGCGCATTTCCGGCAGAGTGAGGCGATCTGGCGCTCCAGCGAACGGACGCCCGCCTCTTTGGTGTAGTAGTCGATCAGGTCATAGAGCGCCGCATCGGTCACGCGCATCTGCGAAGCCGTCAGGCCGTTGGCCTTGAGCTGCTTTCTGACGAGATGCTCCTTTGCGATGTGGTATTTTTCCTCGCGGGTATAGGAATTCAGCTCGATGACATCCATACGGTCATAGAGCGGGCCGGGAATCTGGGACGCGTCGTTCGCAGTCGTCAGGAACAGCACGCGGCTCAGGTCAAACGGGATTTCGAGATAATGGTCACGGAAGGCGTGATTCTGCGCGCTGTCGAGCACTTCGAGCAGCGCCGCCGCCGGATCGCCCTTGAAATCGCCGGAGAGCTTGTCGATCTCGTCCAGCAAAATCAGCGGGTTCATCGAGCCGCCCTGCCGCACCGCCTCCATGATTCTGCCGGGCATGGCCGCGACATAGGTCTTGCGGTGTCCGCGGATCTCCGCCTCGTCCCGCACGCCGCCGAGCGACACGCGGACATACTTTCTGCCGAGCGCCTTTGCGACCGACTGCGCAATCGAGGTCTTGCCGACGCCAGGCGGGCCGACCAGGCAGATGATCTGCCCCGTCAGCTCCGGCTGTAGCACATGGACGCTCATCGACTCCAGCACGCGCTCCTTGACGCGCTTTAAGCCGTAATGCTCGCGGTCAAGCAGCGCCGCAGCCTTGGTGATGTCGCATTTTTCCTTCGTATAGGTACCCCACGGCAGCGCCAGCACGGTGTCGAGATAATTGGAGATGACATAGGCCTCCTGCGAGCCCGCAGGCATCCGCGTGAGCTGATTTGCCTCCTTGAGGAGCTTTTCCCGGACCTCATCGGAAAGCGGCAGCGCGCGGATCTTATCCGCATAAAACTGCTGGTCGTTGCCTGCGCCGGCGCTTTCGCCCAGCTCCTCGGAGATAATCTGCATCTGCTCGCGCAGGAACATTTCGCGCTGATTCGCCTCGGCGCGGGACATGATTTTTTCGGTCAGGTCCTGCTCCGCCGAGAGCACCTCGTTGCGGTGTGCCAGCGCGGCGACGAGCAGGTTCATCCGCTCGGTGAGCGTGTCTGCCTCCAGAATCGCCTGCCGTTCGTGGTAGTCAAAATCGCTGTTCGACCACGCCGCCTCAAAGAGCAGCCGCGGCTTCTCCGTCGAAATCAGCATATCAATATATTCCGCCGGATACCGGTGCATCAGATTGCAGTGGCGCAGCAGCACCGAACGCAGCAGATTGGCCGCCGCAGTCTCCTCGACGGCGGAGGCATTTGCCTCTGCATAATTGACCATGCGGCGCATGGAGGCCGTCCAGCAGCCCGTTTTGCGGGAGGGTACCGGCCGGATGATCTGTGCGCGGTGCCGGCAGATGACCAGCACCCGCATGGTTCCGCGGCCGCGCATGACCTGCTGAATCTCCGCCAGCACGCCGACCTCATAGAGATCGCCTGCCGCGGGCTTGACGATCGACTGATCGCGCTGTGCAACCAGCAGAATTCTGCGGTCCGTCTCGACGGCCAGCTCGACCGCCTTCTGCGATTCCACTCTGCCGACCTCAAAATCCAGTGCAAGATTCGGATACGGCACCACGCCGCGCAGCGCGACAAGCGGCAGGCGCTCCGCCCTGCGTGCGGTCTTTTTCACTTCGTCTACACGATCTTTTTCCTGCATTGTTCTATCCAATCTACCCTGCGCGGTCTCGCTGTCATCTCCGCAGGCGTGCGCAGCCGCCCCCCGGAGGATCGGAACGGCAGCGGAGCTGTACCGCCGCCGGTTCTGTTGCCATTATACCGGATTCTGCTGAAAAAATCAAGTGGAAAATGCGGGCAGTGCCCGTTCCGGAGCCGCCGGAGATCCGGCAGGAAAACAAACGAGCGGGGACAGCATCCGGCTGCTGTGAACCCGCTCTGTTCCGGACAAAAAACGATGCGTTTTTATGCGCCGCGGCGCACCTCGCTGCCCGATGCGCTCAGCAGGATCGGCGCGGAATTGTTCCGCACGCAGTCCGCGGTGACCAGCACCTTCCGGACATCGTCCTGCGAAGGGGCATCAAACATGGTCTGCATCAGCACATTTTCGAGGATGGCACGCAGGCCGCGTGCGCCGGTGTTCTGTGCGATGGCGCGCGCTGCGATCTCCCGCAGGGCATCCTGCTCGATTTCCAGCGAGATGCCGTCATACGAAAACAGCTTTTCGTACTGCTTCATCAGTGCATTCTTTGGCTCGGTCAGAATGCGGATCAGCGAATCCTCATCCATTTCGTCCAGCGTGGTAATGATCGGCAGACGGCCGACCAGCTCCGGCACCAGACCGAATTTGACCAGATCCTGCGGAATGACCTGCCGGAAGATGTTCTCGGTCTTCTCCTTCTTCGAGCGCACCTGCGCCCCGAAGCCCAGCGCGGAGGTCTGCGTGCGCTGGATGATATGGCGCTCCAGTCCGTCAAAGGCGCCGCCGCAGATGAACAGGATGTTCTTCGTGTCAATCATGATCTGCTCCTGCTGCGGATGCTTTCTGCCGCCCTGCGGGGGAACGCTGGAGATTGTGCCCTCGATGATCTTCAGCAGAGACTGCTGCACGCCCTCGCCGCTGACATCGCGGGTGAGGGAGGTGTTTTCGGATTTGCGGGCAATTTTGTCGATTTCGTCGATGTAGATGATGCCGCGCTCCGCAGCGGGGATGTCAAAATCCGCCGCCTGAATCAGGCGCAGCAGCACATTCTCGACATCGTCGCCGACATAGCCGGCCTCGGTGATCGTCGTCGCATCCGCGATGGCAAACGGCACATCGAGGATCTTGGCGAGCGTCTGTGCGAGGTAGGTCTTTCCGACGCCGGTCGGTCCCAGCAGCAGCACATTGCTCTTCTGGAGCTCCACATCGTCGCCCTTGCGGGTATCGGCGCTCAGAATGCGCTTGTAGTGGTTGTAAACGGAAACGGACAGCGCGATTTTCGCGTGTTCCTGCCCGATGACATATTCATCGAGCACCTTTTTGATCTGCGCGGGCTTCAAAAGCTTGATTTCGGCATTGGCGGCACGGTTTTTCCCGCTCCGCTTGCTGCCGCGCGGCTGGAACATCTGATCGCTGCCGTGAATCAGCTCATAGCAATAGCTGACGCACTCCTCGCAGATGCAGGAGTCGCCGGCAGAAAAGAGATTCTGCACCTCATGCTCGGTCTTGCCGCAGAAGCTGCACGCTCTTGTATGTTTGGTTTCGGACATATTGTATCCTTTCTTTCTGTCCGGACAGCTTTTTGAGGGGAGCCGTCCGGTCTGGCATCAGCCGCTTGGATTACCGCTTGGTGACGACCTTGTCAATCAGGCCGTAGGCACAGGCCTCCTCTGCCGTCATGAAGTAATCGCGCTCGACATCGCGCTCGATCTCACTGAGCGCCTTGCCGGTGTTCTCCGCGAGGATGCGGTTCAGATTGCCCTTGGTACGGAGCAGATTGTCCGTCCGGATCTTGATGTCGGTCGCCTGACCGGAAAGTCCGCCGCCCATAATCAGCGGCTGGTGAATCATGATCTCGCTGTTCGGCAGCGCGAGGCGCTTGCCCTTTGCACCGGAGGACAGCAGCAGGGCGCCCATCGAGGCGGCAAGGCCGATGCAGATGGTCTGCACATCGCACTTGATATACTGCATGGTGTCATAGATCGCCATGCCGGCCGTCACGGAGCCGCCGGGGCTGTTGATATACAGGAAGATATCCTTCTCCGGATCCTGGCTTTCAAGGAAAAGCAGCTGGGCAACGACAAGGCTTGCCGTCACATCGTTGACATCCTCGGAGAGCATGATGATGCGGTCATTGAGCAGGCGGGAGAAGATGTCATATGCCCGCTCGCCGCGGTTGGTCTGTTCGATTACGGTTGGCACGAGGCTCATATCGGCGTCATCCTTTCAATCGGGTTTTCTCTGCAAATAGCAATACTCCGGCTCCCGCCCGCACCTGTGTCAGTCAGCACAGGTGCGGCGAAAACCGGTATCGTTCAGCTTTGATTATTCCTCAGCGGCCGCGGGTGCTTCCTCAGCGGGCGTCTCCTCAGCGGGAGCTTCGTCAGCCGGCTTTGCAGCCAGCTCGTTGTCCACGACTGCGTTCGACTTCACCATCTCGACGACCTTCTGCACGCGCAGATCGGTGCGGTAATCCTCACGCGGAATGCGTGCGCGCACCATCTCGACCGGAACCTGCATCTGGCCTGCGAACTCGACGAGTGCCTCGTCCAGCTCCTCGTCGGAGACCTGGATGTCCTCGGTATCGGCGATCTTCTCCAGTGCGAGGCGGAGCATGACCTCCTTCTTGGCCTGCGGCTCGTACTCATCGCGGAGCTGCTCAATGGTCATGCCGGTGAGCTGGAGGTAGTCCTTCAGCGACAGATCCTGATACTGCTGACGGAGCTGGCTCTCAAACTCGGAGATGTGCTGGTCGATTCTGCGGTCATACATCACCTGCGGAATGACTGCGTCCGCGCCGGCGATGACCGTATCAAACACGGCATTTTCAAACTGTGCCTGTGCCTGCTGTTCCGCATTGGCGGTCAGGCGCTTCTTGATATCCTCCCGCAGGTCTGCGAGGGAATCGAACTCGGAAACATCCTTTGCAAATTCGTCATCGACCTCCGGCAGCTCCTGCACGGAGATGGCGAGCACCTCGGTCTTGAAGACAGCAGGCTTGCCGGCATAGCGCTCGTCGCCGTAGGTCTCCGGGAAGGTGACCTCGACATCGAACTTGTCACCGATGCTGTGGCCGACGATCTGCTCCTCAAAGCCGGGGATGAACTGGCCGCTGCCCAGACGGAGCGGATACTCCTCACCCTTGCCGCCTTCAAACGCCTCACCGTCGATGAAGCCCTCGAAGTTGATCTTGACCTCGTCGCCGTCCTGTGCCGCACGGTCCTCGACATCGACGACGCGGGCCTGACGCTGACGGAGCGCCTCGATCTGCTGGTCGATATCGGCGTCGGTCACCTCGCGGACGACCATCGGGGCGTGAATGCCCTTGTAAGCGCCGACCGTGACCTCCGGCTTCGTGATGAGCGTTGCCTTGCAGACAGCGCCCTCCGCCTTCGAGCAGGAGACCAGCTCGACGGACGGACGGTCAATGAGCGTAATGTCCAGGTCGGACACGATCGTATCCAGCTCATCGGGAATCAGGCTGTTGACGGCATCCTCGAAGAAAACCTCCTCGCCGTAAAGCTTCTCGACGATTCTGCGGGGCGCCTTGCCTCTGCGGAAGCCCTTGACCTGAATGTCCTTCTTCTGCCGCTGATAAACACGGTCGCAGGCAGCTTCCAGGTCCTCGGCGGAGATCGCAAAGGTGACCTCTCTCATATTCACATCGGTTTTCGCATCGGATACCAGACTCATAACAGTTGTCCTCCAAATTCATATTCATTCTCTGCGTGAAAACCCATTTTCACGCAGTGACACGCAACAGTGTCCAGACACTTCATTATATCATAACGGGGGATTTTTTTCCAGTGCTTTTTCCGCTTTCTTCGTTTTAGACGAATCAGAGGACAAGCTGTGGAATAAACTGTACATAATCCCCTGCGATCAGGTGATAGCAGATGCCGTCCCGCACGCCGTTGATCGCATGAGACTGCGCCGCGCCGTGGACATGGCCGTACCAGCAGTCCGTCACCGGATGCCGCCACAGCACCTCCAGCATCTCAAAATTGCAGCTTGCGCCGTAAATCGGCGGATAATGCAGGAAGGCAACCGGCTTCAGCCCCTCGGCCTCCGCCGACCGGAGCGAAACCTCCAGCCGCTGCGCCTCCCGCGCATTGACCTTGGCATTGGCCGGCTCGTAGGGATCCATGTTGACCCAGCCCCGCGTGCCGCAGATGCCGTATTCGCCGTAAGCGTAGTGGTTGTTGTGCAGGATGCGGAGCGTCGTCAGCTCATGCGACGCGAGAAACGCCTGCATTTTCGACATCGTCACCCACCAGTAGTCGTGATTGCCCTTCAGGATGATCTTCTCTCTGCCGGGCAGGGCGTCCAGCCACTGAAAATCCGGCAGCGCCTCATCGAGCGTCATGCCCCACGAGATATCTCCCGCCAGCACGACCGTATCCTCCGGCGAAATCCGCGCCCGCCACGCTGTTTCCAGCAGCTTCCAGTGATTCTCCCAGCCGGCAAAAATGTCCATCGGTTTTTTCACGCCGAACGAAAGATGCGTGTCACCGATGACGAACAGGCTCACTGCACACCCAGCTTTTCACGGACATA
>JAILIG010000131.1 GCA_024695445.1 Oscillospiraceae bacterium | reverse complement strand
GGCATAGACTGGACTGAATCAAAAATCACGGAACTGACAATTCCGGGTACGGTAAAGAGCATCGGGGAAGATGAATTTGTCGGATTCCTTTCGCTGAAAAAGCTGACAATTGGCGCAGGCCTTGAAGAAATTGGGGATCATGCGTTCTCCGGGTGTACCGGCCTGACGGAGGTCGTGCTTTCGGAAGGCCTCAGGAAAATCGGAAAAGGTGCTTTTTCAAATTGTTTCTTTGATGATCCGGGTCCGGGGGCCTATGATTACTGTAAAAAACTGAAAAAAATCACGATTCCCGAAAGTGTCACCGAAATCGGTGCCGAAGCCTTTACGGGCACACTGTGGATGGAGGATCGGCAGAAGGAAAGCCCGTTTGTCGTTGTGAACGGCATTCTCATCGACGGCTGGAACTGCAAAGGAAGCATCACGATTCCGGACACTGTAAAAACAATCGGTGAAGCAGCGTTTTACGATTTGCTCGGTAATGACGTTGTTGATGTTGAATATTTTGAACCAATAACAAAAACAGACCTGACATCTGTTATCATTCCGGACAGCGTGACAAGAATATGTGACAATGCATTTGCCCTCTGTACGAATCTGACCTCCGTGACGCTTCCGGAAAGCCTGACAAGCATTGGCGACAGCGCGTTCGGAGGATGCGGAGAGCTGACGGATATCAGGATCCCCGCCGGTGTAACAGAGCTTGGAGGAGGTGCGCTGACCGGAACCAAATGGATGGAAGAACAGCAAAAAAAATCACCAATGGTCATTGTAAACGGAATTCTGATTGACGGAAGCAATGCCAAAGGCAGAGTTTCGGTGCCGGACGGCGTGACTGTCATCGGTGAAGCAGCTTTTATGTATAACGATGATTTGAAAGAAGTCATCCTGCCGGACAGTGTGACAAACATCGGCGACTGGGCATTTGAATGCAGCAGCCTGTCAGAGATCATCCTTCCGAACAAGCTGACAAGCATCGGGGAACGCGCGCTCAGATCCTGTAACCTGCAGACAATCGTCATTCCCGACAGTGTGACAAGCATCGGTGCCCTGGCGTTTGATTATAATGAAAACCTGGAAGAGGTTGTCCTTCCGGCCGGTCTGACCGTCATTGAGGACTACGTGTTTTCCGATTGTAAACACCTGAAGTCGATTCGGATTCCGGACGGCGTGATAAAGATCGGAGAAGAAGCGTTTGAAAACTGCAGAAATTTGAAAGATGTCTATATTCCTGCAAGTGTCACGGATATCAACGGCCGGGCTTTTTATCAGACATATGAACTCGAAGCATCGGAGCGTATTCCCCCTTTCATCATGCACGGAGAAAAAGGTTCCTGTGCCGAACAGTTTGCGAAAGACCACAGCATACTCTTTATCGCAGAACCCTGAACAAACAAACCGCGGGGAGAAGCCACTCGGCCTGCTCCCCGCGGTTTTTCAGTTATGATGATGCGGCACCATATCGACCGAAACATAGTCCGGATCGGTGTTGACCGCTTTCAAATGTGCGTCGATCGCGGCACGGTTCAGCGAATCCCCGATGACAATGAGCACCCCCTGCCCCGAACCGACCGGCGCCAGCTCAAAGCGCTCCGGGACGGCGTTGAGCTTCAGCCAGCCCCCGTCCTCTGCGGGCAAAGAGCCCTTGATGCGGTAGATTCTGCCGCATTCCGCGTCGTCAAAGATCGCACGGACCGTCGGGAGAATCTCTGCCTGCGGGATGCGGATGTGCAGATAATAGCTGACGCCGCTGCCGAAGGTTTCCGCGCTGTACTGCTTGACATAGCTCGCGTGACGGCAGCCCGCCGCGGCAAACGCCGCGTAGTCCTCCGCCGTAAACGCCGAGAACGCCTTTGCCGTGATGTCCCCTGCCGTGAGGCGCCGGTCGCAGGAGATTGCGGCAAGCCCCGCATTGATCTGCGTCAGCATCCGCTCCGCCGCCTGCTCCGGTTGTTCGCTGCCGGACAGCTTGCTCAGAATCAGCCGCCCGCAGCAGGCCGCCTGCGATGCGAGCAGATACCGCATCTGCGGGGAAAGCTCCTCCGAAAGCTCCGCGTCCGCAACCGTCAGGACGCTGCCTGTACGAAACCAGCGGTCCAGCGGCGGCTCAAACAGTGTATCAAAGAATTCGTCCATGTCGAAAAGTCCCGACGGCTCCATGACCACCCGGTCAAAGTGCTGCATCCCCAAAGCGATGAGCTGGGTGCGGAGCCGCCTGCGGTGAGACTGCGGATCGGAGCAGCCGACCAGCATCACGACCTCGCAGCGCTCGGACTGCAAATCCCGCAGCAACATCATGTCAATATTGACGGCGCCGAAATCGTTGAGCAGCACGGCGACGCGCTTTCCTTTTCCCAGCAGATACTGCACATATCCGCGCAGAAAGGTCGTTTTTCCTGCGCCCAGGATTCCAGTAATCAGATCAATTTCGGTCAACAATCTCACTCCTGTTCGGTTGTCGTCAGCTAACAGACGGTGAAAACACTGCCCACCGCCTCGATTTGCAGCGGGCTTTGCTCCTGTTTTCGGTTACAGCTTTCTGGCGACGGACTTTACCCATTCAAGGTTTTCTTTCGTATAGCCGAACCGGCAGTCCGGCGCGTGCTTTGCGATCTCCTCTGCGGCAATGCGCATTTCGTCGGCGTGCTTTTTGCCGAGCTTGAACGGATAATCCACGGAGTCGCCGAATTCGTCATACACGACGAGGAAAATGCTGTCCTTGATGCCGTTCGTGCTGTGCTCCTTGCGGTACATCAGCCGCACGGATTCAAACGGAATATAGGTTTCAAAATCGCCGTGCTTCATAATGAAGCTGTCGCCGACCAAGGTCGTCCGGCTCGGAATCAGCGGGCTGTCTGCGCCATTTGCGATGCGTGCGGCAATCGTCTCCGGGCTGCCGAACTTGCGAAAAACCGGTGCGGCCGGCACATCCCGCAGGACGCCGAGCGCCTTGCTGATAGACTGCAGCATCCAGACGATCACCAAAGCAACAAGCAGGATACCGCAAAAGCCGAGCAGATAGCGCTGCTCCTCCCGGATTATCCAGACAATGCCGACGGTAAATGCCAGCGCCGCTAAAATAATCAGCGAGCATTTCACGACGGTTCCCCTGTTCTGACGGCGCACCTTCCGGATGATCTGCTCTCCCGTCAGGTCTGTATAACCGACTGCCATGATTCTCCCTCCCGATGTCAGGGGGCAGCGGACGCTCAGCCCTCTGCCTTCCAGAGTCCGTGCAGATTGCAGTAAGCGTAAGCGGCGACGATGCGGTCGTCCTCCTCCGCGAAGAACTGCACCTCCGGCTCCTCACCGGGCTTTAACTCCCTGCGCTCGGTGCCGTTTTCCGTCTCCAGCAGCACCCAGCCGATATAATGCGCTTCAATCATCGGGTGCGGGACGGAGCCGACCGAAACGGTCACGGTCTGTCCCTCGCGGGAAATAACCGGAATATGCTTTTCCTTTGCCGCATCCACGGTGTTCGGGACAATCTCGGCAAAGCCCTCTGCTGCCTCGGTGACGATCTCGCCGGTTTCGGGGTTCTGGTAGAATTTCATCTGAAATCACACTCCTTTTTTCATATGGACGGGGGCCGCGCCCCAGTTATCCGGTTCAGCGGAAAAACTCGATCTTTCCGCACTGCTTGCAGTGATAAATGCGCAGCCCCGCATGATCTGCGATCTTCTGAAGCTGCTTCAGCAGAATGTTTGACGGCGCCCATGTTTCCACACGCACCCGCGGCATCGGCTGATTGCAGCGGATACAGATTACGGGCCGTTCCTGTTTCGGTTCCATATTCATTCCTCCGTCAGTCCAGTCTGCCGGCCTGTTCATCCAGCAAAAGCTGCACCACGCCGTCATAATAATGTGCGCCGAGCTCCTTTTGAAGGTTCTCAAAGTGCCGTTCGCCCCGATCCTCAACAACCTTTTTCAGCGTTTCGGGGAGTGTTCCGTCATTCGGTCTGTCCGGCTGCTCCGGCACCTCCTCCCCGCGTGCCTTGTGGTAACGGGTGTAATTGCCGCTCAAATCGCCGAAAAAAAGATCATAATCCTCAATCTCGGCAAGCGATGCACAGAACGCCTTGTACGCATCACTCTGATATTCTTCGTCACTGACTTCCTTTTTGCCGAAAAAGCTGTAATCCAGCGCGGCCTCAAGAAAAAAACAGTTTTTCAGATATGCGGCATAACGGATATTCGGATCGCCGCAGCTCCGGCAGAGCACAAACGCCAGATAATTCGCCTCATCCTCACGGTGAAAACCGGAAAAATGGCTGAACTCATGGGCGTAGACCGCCGCAAAGGTTCCCTTGCTCCGGATAGAAGAGCGCATATAGATCTCGCCGCCGGGCCATGATGTAATGGCCGCCACGCCGTATGATTTCATAAATGTGGGGAACATCGAATCCTTGACTGCGGGCGGATCCGTGCGGAACCGCGGATACTGTGCAGACACCTTGACACGCGCCTCTGCAAGCGCGCTGCGGACTTCATCCTCACTGCGCAGAATCAGATGATGGTGTTCGTCGCGCTCCGCTTCGTGCATCAGACGGTTCAGTTCAGTCACATAGCCGGTCCACAGCGCGGTCATTTCTGCCTGTTCATAGGCTCCGGGTTCATACTGCGGATTGCCGAGCACACTCGAGCGTGTCTTCAGATTGGAAAACGGATTCGGCAGAACATATGCCGTCAGAACGAGCACGAAGCCAAGCTGCGCAAAGCGCAGAACAAACCGGCGGTATCCTGCCCGCTTCCGCAGAAAAATCAACAGAATCAGCAGAAGGACAAACACGCCCGCCAGCAGATATCCGAGTACATTTTCCGCCTCGCGGACCGGAAACGGAACCAGATAGAGCACTTTGGAAAGCCCTGCCTTGAGATAAGGATCCGCATGATCGAGATACCAGTCCGTGACCGTGCGGGACAGCGTCAGCAGATAGGCACTGACACTCAGAACCGTAATTACGAGCAGAAAGACCAGATATCCCGAACCGAGCTGCTTTTTCAGACGGCCGGCAAGCGCCCTGATTTTACGCATCCCGGTATTCTGTCAGGCGGCGGCGGGTTTCCGCCTCGCCCAGCACATGGCTGATTTCCCAGAGATCGGGCGCGTTCTGCCGTCCTGTCACAGCGACACGCAGCAGATTCGTCACATCGACGATGCTGCCCTTATACAGCTCTGGATTCTTCTTGTACTTCTTCGGCTGCACGGCATATCCAAGCGCATCGGTCATCTCCTTGACCTTTGCAAACCACTCCTCCTGCGTATCCGCAAAGTTCAGCGATGCAAGATACTGCGTCAGGATCGCGGTCTTGTCCTCTGCGGAGATCAGCTCCGGACAGGCATCCGTGCGGGTGAAGGTCTCCGGATCGTAAAACGCCAGAAACTTCGCCGCGGCAGACCAGCTGCCGTAGTCCTTGCGGGGCTTGTCGCCCCCTCTGCCGACATTGATGGCCGCCTTGTAGAAGTCGGCCTTTGCCTGCATTCTGCCGGCCAGAGCCGTGTCAAACTGCCCGGCCCAGTCCAGCAGTCCCTCATAGACGAAGTCCGCCGTCCGGCGGGAAAGGTATTCCCTCGCAATGTTGTCGAGCTTTTCCAGATCAAACAGCGCGCCGGAGGTGCTCATCTTTTCCAGCGAGAAGGTGAACTCCCGCGAATCCGCATCCGGATTTGCCAGATGCCACTCCTCGAAATTGCTGTTCAGGACGGTCAGCAGATACAGCCATGTCGCCTCCTGCGGATAGCCGATCTCGCGGTAAAAGCGCAGTCCCAGCTCCGGATCCTTGCGCTTGGACAGCTTGCGTTTGGATTCCCCGTCCATTTTCATCAGCGTGGCGGTATGACAGTAGACCGGGCGCTCCCAGCCGAGGATGTCGAAGAGCTGCACATGAATCGGCAGCGTCGCAAGCCAGCTTTCGTCGCGGATGACATGCGTCGTGCGCATGAAATGGTCGTCGCAGACATGGGCAAAATGGTAGGTCGGAATGCCGTCGGATTTCAGCAGAACGACATCGGTGAAATTCTCCTGAAGCTTCAGTTCGCCGCGGATGCCGTCCTTCACCGTGACCGTATTGGCCGGATCGCCGGCCGAACGGAACCGCAGCACCCATTCTTTGCCCGCTGACAGCGCCGCTTCGATGTCTGACAGCGGACGGTCACGCCAGACGGCGTATTTGCCGTAATAGCCGTAATTGTCCTTTGCGGCCTCCTGTGCCGTGTGCATCCCGGCCAGCTCCTCCTCCGTGCAGAAGCAGGGGTAGGCAAGGCCGCGCTGCACCAGAGATTTCGCAACGGTCTGATAGAGCGTTTTGCGCTGACGCTGCCGGTAGGGGCCGTAATTTCCGGTTTCGCCGTCCACGGTCGCGCCCTCGTCAAAATGCACGCCGTAAAAGTTCATCGCGTCGATGACGGCCTCGACGGCGCCCTCTACCTCGCGCTTCTGGTCGGTATCCTCAATGCGCAGGAAGAATACACCGCCGGTCTGATGCGCCAGCCGCTCCCCGATCGCGTTATAGAGGTTTCCGAGATGCACAAAGCCGGTCGGGCTCGGTGCGATGCGCGTGACGACTGCACCCTCCGGCAGATCACGCGGCGGATACTTCGTCTCGTAATCGCCGACGTTCTCCCTGATGTCGGGGAAAAGCAGTTCTGCAAGTGCCTGATAGTCCATAATTGAAATCCTTTCGTTCTGAAATAGCCTGATGCGCGATTACCAGTGTCCGACGGAACCGCCGCCGGAATGTCCGCCGAAGGAGCCGATGCTGCCGCCACCGCCACCGCCGCCGCCGCTGCGGCCGCTGTCAGAGCTGATGTGCGTCTTACTCGTATGGGCGCGCAGGAACATATCATCCCGCTGGTAGTACTCCGTCTCCTTCTGGCTGACATAATTGGTCGCGGAGAGCGATTTTTTCAGCTTGTAGCTGCTCTTGATGCAGAGCATCGAAATCAGGCCGGTCAGCAGGCCGAGCACGCCGGAAACGCCGAGTACGACCGGCCAGTTCACCGCATAGTACCACGGCAGCTTATCCGCGATCACGATCTCGCCGTTCTGGATGTAATAGACCTTTCCGGTATCGCGGTGTGTGTTGTAGGCCTGACTTGGAAGGCCGGCAATTTTGTACTTTTTCAGATCAGAGCAGAACTGACGGATCGCACCGGCGTAATCCATGCTTCTCATGAACGGCGTGAGATTGCTCACCATCTGGGCGGAACGGTTATCCTCTGAGCCGTTATAATAGTAAAACATACCGCGGCCGGAGGTCGCAATACAGAGCGTGTGCGTCGCCAGATTGATCCAGAGCAGCGTGCCGTCCGTGTCCACGCCGTCCTTCGGATTGAACAGGTCGTTATAGCGGATGTGCGCGTTGTATTCCGCCTCTTCATCTGTTTCATTCGGCAGGCTCTGATCCAGAATCACGACCGCCGCGTACATATCAATTTCAGAGCTGGTCTGCTGAATCAGAGACGAGAGCTCTGCTGCCGTCTGCGTGTCCAGCACACGCTCTGCGTCATAGAAGCGGCAGTTTTCGATACACTCCGGGAACTGCCGCTCGGCAGAGACCGGCACGGAGCAGAACAGAAGCGCCGCAGAAACCAGCAGCACCGCTGCAATCCGTTTCAGGATCTTCATGACAGGAGCACCCCCAATACTGTCGCAATCAGCGCAACGGCAGCGCCGAGGCCGATGCAGAATCCCGCTAGACGGCCGCGGCTCAGCGGCGGTTCGCCGACAAACTTTGCCGTCTGCCCGTTCAGGGCAAATTCGTAAATCTTGTCCCGGTATTTGTAGCTCATGAACCAGACCGGCAGGAGCATATACTCCCACTTCGTCCCCATGACCTTGATGTCGGAGCGTGTCACGGAAACCGAGGTGTAGTTCTTCATCGTGGCGCGCACGGTCTGGTCGGCGGCCTGTACGGCACGCTTTTGGATGCGCGGGAACATCGCCGCCATGTTCATGTCGTATTTTTCCGCGTAAAAGCCGCTTAAATACTGCATGGCGAACGGCTTGACCGCATTGTAGTCAAAGGGCTCGACCGCTTCCATCAGATCGTCGTCAATGTGGCTGGCGCCGTCTGCGGGCAGGCCCTTCAGCACGACCTTCGCCTTGCGGGCAACCGCAAATTCCCGCGTCTCGGTGTAATGATAATCGCCGGAGGTCCAGCTGCGTACCTTTTTGCCGAGCGCGTCCATTTCGGCGGCGACATCGACATCCGTCACCCAGAACGGCACATAGAGGCCTGTGATGCGCTCCTGCTGTGCGGCGGAGAGAAAGTCCTTCGGCAGGAACCAGTGCTTTTTGCACCAGTCCTTGAAATGCTGCACCGCGGTCTCACGGTCAAGCTGGAAGGGCAGCACATACGACGGGCGGTATTCGCCCTCGACGCGGCCGGTCAGAATGACGGGATTGTGGCAGTAATAGCAGAAGGTTGCCGATGTATTGTCGTCCGCCATGATCGACGCACCGCAGCTCTCACAGTGATAGACATTGGTGTGCTCATTGAATTCGCTGTCGGTCTGCACCTCTTCCTTCGGGCGCTGGGCAGCGTGTTCTTCAATCTGCGCCGCTATCGCCTGCATCTCCTGCTCCGTAAAATGAGAGCCGCAGTAATCACAGGTGAATGTCTGATCCTTCGCAGAAAATTTCAGTTCCGCATAGCAGTTCGGACACTTATAAACAAGAGATTCCATATGCAGCTACACTCCTTGTTTCGTTACAGATACCTCTCCGGCCGGATTTCTCCAGTATATATCGTATTATACCATATTCTGCCCCGAATTGCAAGTATCTCCGAACGAAAAAAGCGCACCCCGTGTCTGCGGGATGCGCCTTCAGCTTATTCAGCCTGAAAATGCAGTTTGTTCTCCTTGGCATAGGACTCGGCAAAGGAGCCGGCTTTTCCGTGAACGGTAAAATCGCTGCAACCCTCAAATACATCCTTACCTATGCTTGTCACACTGTCAGGAATCGTGATGCTGGTCAGACTGGTACAGCCGCTAAATGCGTAATCTTCAATGTTTGTCACACTGTCCGGTATCGTGATGCTGGTCAGACCGGCGCAACCCTCAAACGCGCCGCAACCGATGATTGTCACACTGTCAGGTATTGTGATGCTTTTCAGACCGGCGCAACCCGCAAACGCGCCGCCGCCGATGCTTGTCACACTGTCCGGAATTGTGATGTTTGTCAGACCGCTGCATTCACTAAACGCGTAATCGCCGATGCTTGTCACACTGTCCGGTATTGTGATGCTTTTCAGACCGGTGCAGCCCTCAAACGCGGAATCACCGATGCTTGTTACACTGTCCGGAATCGTGATGCTGGTCAGACCGGAACAGCGGATAAATGCATAATCGCCGATGCTTGTCACATTGTCCGGAATTTTAATCTTTCCTTTGCATTTTTGTGCGTCAATCAGGATACCGTTAACGATAACTAATGGGTTTTCTTTTCGCTTCTGTTCCAGCCACGGTGTTCCTTCAAAAGCGTTCAGACCGATTTCCGTCACGCTTTCCGGAATGGTGACTGATCTCAGATTCCAGCAGGGTTCCAGGCCATCCGGGTCGGTTGGACCTGAAAAAGCACTATATCCGATTCTTTTGACGCCCTCCGGAATTGTGATTGTTTTCAGATTGAAACAGCTTCCGAATGCTGCTTCGCCGATTTCTTCCAGTCCGACTGCAAAATTGACTGTCTGAATTCCTGAGTCCACAAATGCTCTGTCCGGAATTATTTTGAGCGTTGAGGGCAGCGTGATTTCGGCCAGTTTTTCGCAATCACGAAAACAGTATTCACCGATACTTGTTACACCTTCCGGAATTGTGATGCCAGTCAGACCGGAGCCAGAAAACGCATATTCACCGATGCTCGTTACACTGTCCGGTATATTGATGTTTGTCAGACTGGTGCAGCGGACAAACGCGCCTACACCGATGCTTCTCACACTGTCCGGGATTGTGATGCTGGTCAGACCGTAGCACCAGCCAAAGGCGTATTCGTCAATGCTTGTCACACCTTCCGGAATTGTGATTTCCTTTAGGTTTTCACATTCCTGGAATGCACCTTTGCCGATGCTCTTCAAACTGTCAGGCAGTGAGATTCTTTTTAATTTTGCTCCTTCATAAAATACAACATCACCCTCACTGTTACCGATTCGGATAACCGGCAATCCCATGTATTCAGACGGAATGACGAATTCTTCTATCTCATAGCAGCGAGCGACTGTTAAACCGTCTTCATACCGTTCATAGGATAGAACACCGTCATCAAGGTTGTTTGGAAGTTCTGTGGTGTTCGTTGTCTCCGTTGTATCCGCTGTCTCATTCGTTGTCACGGTCGTCGAGGTGACGGCGGTTGATTCGGCGACCGACGGTTCTTCTTTCCCGATCCGCGGCAGGAAGATCACTGCCGCAATGCAGGCTGCCGCCGCGGCAGCGGTCAGCAGTCCGCCGACAATGCGGTGCGGTCTGCGGACGGTCTCTGCACGCTCCGGAACAAACTCCCCTGCTGCCAGACTCTCAAACGGTTCATCCGGCGCAGTCTTCTCCACCATTTTTTCATCCGCTTCTCCGATTGCACGCAGAAGCTTTTCTTCTGTCAGCTTCATATGTACTGCTCCTTTCTCAACACCGTTTGCAGCTTCTTCCGAAGCCTGAGCAGAATCACATTGACATTGCTCACCGAAAGCCCGTTCCGGTCTGCGATTTCGCTGACCGGCATCATATAGTAATACCGCTGCATGAAGAGCTTTTGATGCCGCTCCGGCTGCCTGACCAGAAACGACCGGATGACATCCCAGAGCTGATGCAGCTCCGCGTCCGCCACGACATCCTGTGCGTCGGCGGTCACCTCAGCCAGCTCCTCCAGCACCAGCGGCACCTGTGTCCCGCCGCGCTTGGCCGCATTTTTGGAATCCTGCCTGTCCAGTGCGACATTCCGCACCGCCGCGGCAAGATAAGCTCTCAGATATTCCGGCTCCGCCGGCGGAATGCTGTTCCAGATTTTGAACAGGCCGTCATTCAGGCATTCTTCCGCATCCTCTTCACTGCCGAGAATCTGAAATGCAATCCGGCTGCACAGTACGCCGTATTGCTCCTTGATGACAGAAAGCGCCCGCTCGTCCCGCTGCTGAAGCAGCCGGATAATTTCGGAGTCGTTCATGCCGCTCACCCCTTTCACTCCATATAACGGAAACCGTACCGGTTTTCTTACACTTTTTTTATTATACCAGAAAAATTTTTTCATGTAAAGCGAAAACCCGTTTCCGGCCGACTGCTTGACAAGATCGGAATGATGTGCTATAATATGAAAATGAGATTGAATTTCAGTTTCAGAAAGGAGCGGAAGTATGGCCGAGAAAAAGGAATACCGCACAAAGCAAAAGGCGGAAATCCTCGCCTGCCTCGAAGAACAGTCCGCAGGACATCTGACGGCGGCGGAGCTCCTGCAGGCACTCAGCGCCCGCGGAACACATATCGGCGCGGCGACGGTCTACCGGCAGCTCGAACGCCTCGAAGCACAGGGCCTCGTGCGCCGCTATGCACTCGATGACCGCGGAAGCGCCTGCTGGCAGTACGCCGGCGACAGAGCCGCTGCGGACTGTCAGACGCATTTTCACCTCAAATGTACCCGGTGCGGAACGCTGTTCCATCTGGACTGCGCGCACCTCAGCGAGATCGCGGACCATGTTGCGGCAGACCACGGCTTTCAGATTGACGCGGCCCGCACGGTCTTTTACGGCGTCTGTGCCGCCTGTGCAGCAAAGGAGCAGCCGACATGATGCGCCCGCCGAAGCAGCGGTACCGGCTGCAGGGTACCGAAAAAATCTACTGCGGCTTGAATCTGGTGGCGACTGCGGTCATTTTCGCGGCGGGTTCACGGACCTTTTTCCATGCAGCACTTGCGGCAGCGGTTGTGTTCCTGCACATCACCGGCGTGGTGCTGCTCGCATCGGGCAGCATCCGGCTGCGCACAAGCGCGCTGCTCTCCTGCCTGACCGTGCTGGCTACCCTGCTGTTCCTGCCGGTGATCGCCGTCAACCTGTTCATCTGGCTCCGGCAAAGGCGCTCCGGACAGATGCCGCCGGCCGCATCAGATATTCAAGATAAGGGAGATACAAAATGAAGCAGTTTCTCAGAAGGCTCGCTGCACTTTGCGGTGCGGCGGTTATTTCACTCACAGGACTGTCCGGATGCAGCGAATCCGGAAAAAAGTCCGCCGAGATCGTCACGACAGTCTACGCTGTTTATGACATGGCAAAGCAGCTCACGGCAAACAGCACGGAGGCCGTCACGGTCAGGCTGCTGCTGACGCCGGGCGGCGAAAGCCACTCCTATGAGCCGACGCCGTCCGATGCCGCCGCCGTACAGCGCTGCGATCTGTTCGCGTATATCGGCGGAGAGTCGGAAAAATGGGCGGACAAGCTCATCGACTCCAGCCGCAAAAACAAGCGGAATCTGAAGCTGATGGACAGCGTTTCGCTGCTGACGGAGGAAACCGTCGAGGGCATGGAGACGGATGAAGAGGAAGACGAAGCGCACGACCATGACCACGACGCGAGTGCGGGCATTGATGAGCATATCTGGACCTCGCCGCTGAACGCCGACGCGATGCTGACGGCGCTGTGTGACGCGCTGAAGCTGACGCTGCCCGCGGAGGCTGCCGGCATTGATGCGGCATATGCGCCGCTGCACGAAAAATTCACCGCGCTGGATGCCGAGGCAAGGGAGATCCGCGACACCGCACGGACGGACACGCTGGTTTTCGCGGACCGTTTCCCGTTCCGCTACCTGACCTCCGCCTACGGCTGGCACTATTATGCCGCGTTTGCAGGCTGCTCCTCCGATACCGACGCCTCTGCCGCCACGCTCTCCTTCCTGATCTCAAAGGTTCAGGAGCTGGACATCAAAACCGTGTTTTACCTCGAAAACTCATCGAAAAAAATTTCGGATGCCGTCTGCCGCGCAACCGGCGCAAAGGCCGCCGAAATGCAGTCGGGCAACAATGTCTCGGCGGAGGACTTCCGCGCCGGAAAGCACTATCAGGACATTCTGGCCGAAAACCTCGCCGCGATCCGGGAGGCACTGAACTGAAATGGCATATATCACCTGTGAAAACCTGACACTGCGCTACGAATCCCTGACCGTTCAGCAGAATCTGAGCTTTACGGTCTCGCAGGGCGATTATCTCTGCATCGTCGGAGAGAACGGTTCCGGTAAATCGACGCTGGTCAAATGTCTGCTCGGCCTCAAACCCGCAGACGGCGGCAGCCTGACCTTCGGCGACGGCCTGAAGCGCAGCGAAATCGGCTATCTGCCGCAGCAGAGCAGCATCCAGCGGAGCTTTCCCGCCTCGGTGCGGGAGGTCGTGCTGTCGGGCTGCCTGAACGGGCATCTGATTCATCCGTTCTACACAAAGGCGGACAAGGCGCGTGCAGCCGCCCAGATGGACTGTCTCAACATCACGGCGCTGGCTGACCGCTGCTACCGGGAGCTCTCCGGCGGGCAGCAGCAGCGCGTGCTGCTCGCAAGGGCGCTGTGCGCGACAAAAAAGCTCCTGCTGCTCGACGAGCCGCTGACGGGACTGGACCCGCTGGTCGCCTCGGAGCTGTACGGCATCCTGCGGCATATCCACGAGGATCACGGCATCACAATCATGATGGTGACGCATGATGTGGAAAACGCCGTGCGGTACGGCACGAAGATCCTGCACATCGGCAGCACCGGGTATTTCTTCGGAAGCTGTGCGGAGTACCGCAGAAGCGAGTCCGGACGGCGCTTCCTCGGCGACAGTCTGCGCGAGGAGCACTGTGCCGGCTGTGAGCCGAAGCACGCCCGCATCCAGATCAAAGCGGAGGAGGTGCATCCGGAATGACGCGTCTGGCTGAAATTCTGACGCCGGAATATGTCTCGGTGATTCTGCTGCCCGCGCTGATTGCCGGCGTGGCCGTCAGCCTCTGCGCCAGTCTGCTCGGCGTCAGCCTCGTGCTGAAGCGCTGCTCCATGATCGGCGACGGGCTCTCTCATGTCGGCTACGGCACGCTCTGTGTCGCCGTCGCAATGGGCTGGGCTCCGATGCAGGTCACGGTGCCGGTCGTCATTCTCGCGGCATATGTGCTGCTGCGCCTCTCGGAATCGAGCAGGCTCGGCGGCGATACGGCCATTGCGCTGTTTTCCGCCTCGGCACTGGCAATCGGTATTTTCGCGTCGTCAAAGGCAAATCTGACAACCGATGTCAGTCACTATATGTTCGGCAGCATCCTTGCGATGACAAGGGGCGATGTCGTCTTCAGCGCGGTGCTGAGCGTCTGCGTGCTGCTGACTTATCTGCTGTTTTACGACAAGATCTTTGCCGTGACCTTTGACGAGAACTTCGCACGCGCAACCGGCCTCAATGTGCGGTTCTACAATCTGCTGATTGCCGTTCTGACGGCGGTGACGGTCGTGCTCGGCATGATGATGATGGGCGCACTGCTGATTTCGTCGCTGATGATCTTTCCGGCAGTCACGGCCATGCGGCTCTGCAAGCGGTTCCGCGCAGTCGTGCTGACGGCCGTCGCGGTGTCGGTCGGGTGCTTCCTGCTCGGACTGCTGGTGTCGCTGTGGGTGGATACCGCAGTCGGCGCATGCGTGATTCTGGTCAATCTGGCCGTATTTGCCGCCGCCTCGCTCATCCGCCGGCTGATGCCGGCAAAGGGGCAGTAAATCCCGATGAAAACGGGGACAGCCGGAAGCCCGGTTGTCCCCCTCTGTTTTTTCAGCAGCCCCGCAAAAGACTTTCCTGCGCCGGGAGTGGCCAAAGCGCGGGTATTATGATTGAAAAGATATATCCGCTGCACAGATGCGATTGAAAAAAGGGGACGCCCTCTATCGCAGGGCGTCCCCCTCTTGCCGCAAAGCGGCAATTCACCCCCTTGCGGAGCTCTTCTAAGGCGGAGAGAATTTCGCGCTCTGCGGAGCGCGACTTAGGGCTCCGCCCTAAGAACCTGCAAGCCTTTGAAAAGGCTTGACCGAAACTTTTATTTTGACATTTCCGGATATGAAATTATAAAATCCCCGATTGACCACTCCCTCCTGCGCCTGAGCCCTTGCTTTTTTCCGCGTGATATGCTATAATAAAAAGGACAGACAGTCATTCCCCGTTCCGGAGGCTTCTTCCCGACGAAACGGCGAGTGCCCGTTTTCAACCACAACACCGCGTCCTGATGCGAAATGTGATCTGCCGCAAAAGACCGCCGTGACTGCTGTGCCGCTCCGCCTGATGCCGGAGCCGGCCGGTTTCGCTGCGCCCGTTTGCGGGGGCAGCTTTTTTCGTATCCGGCACCGCTTCAGAAAGGATGAGTTCGATGTATAATCCCAAATCCCTCAAGGCAGAGGAATTTATCGACCACGAGGAGGTCCTCGCTTCTCTGGCTTACGGCGAGGCGCACAAGGACGATATTCCCCTGATCGACAGCATTCTCGAAAAGGCAAAGCTCCGCAAAGGTCTCTCGCACCGCGACGCCGCCGTGCTGATGGCCTGTGAGATCCCGGAGAAGGTGCAGGAATTCTATGCGCTTGCACATCAGATCAAGCTCGATTTCTACGGCAACCGCATCGTCATGTTTGCGCCGCTGTATCTCTCGAACTACTGCGTCAACGGCTGCGTCTACTGTCCCTATCACCACCAGAACAAGCATATTCCGCGTGTCAAGCTGACGCAGGAGCAGGTGCGCGACGAGGTCATCGCGCTTCAGGACATGGGACACAAGCGCCTTGCCATTGAGTGCGGCGAGGATCCGGTCAACAACCCGATCGAATATGTGCTGGACTGCATCAAGACCATTTACAGCATCAAGCACAAGAACGGCGCGATCCGCCGCGTCAATGTCAACATCGCTGCGACGACTGTCGAAAACTACAGAAAGCTGCATGAAGCCGGCATCGGCACCTATATCCTCTTCCAGGAAACCTACCACAAAGAAAGCTACGAAAAGCTGCATCCGGTCGGGCCCAAGCACAACTACGCCTACCACACCGAGGCAATGGACCGCGCAATGGAGGGCGGCATCGACGATGTCGGTCTCGGCGTGCTCTTCGGTCTGGAGCTGTACCGCTATGAATTCGTCGCACTGCTGATGCACGCGGAGCACCTCGAAGCCGTCCACGGCGTCGGCCCGCACACGATCAGCGTGCCGCGCATCAAGCGTGCGGACGACATTGATCCGTCGGCCTTCGACAACGGCATCGACGACGATACCTTTGCGAAAATCTGCGCACTGATCCGCATCTGTGTGCCGTACACCGGTATGATTATCAGCACGAGAGAAAGCGAGGCGGTCCGCTCCCGCGTCATCGGGCTCGGCGTTTCCCAGATTTCCGGCGGCTCGCGCACATCGGTCGGCGGCTATGCCGGCTATACGCCCGATGAGCGTCCGCACGACACCGAGCAGTTTGATGTCTCTGACCAGCGCTCGCTCGATGAGGTCGTCTGCTGGCTCATGGAGATCGGCTATATCCCGTCCTTCTGCACGGCCTGTTACCGCGAGGGCAGAACCGGTGACCGCTTTATGAGCCTGTGCAAGAGCGGACAGATCCAGAACTGCTGTCATCCGAATGCTCTGATGACGCTGAAGGAATTTCTGGTTGACTACGCCTCGGACAAAACACGCCGCATCGGCGAGAAGATGATCGAGGACGAGCTCAAGACCATTCCGAACGAAAAGGCACGGGCAATCTGTGCGGAGCGCATCAAACTGATCGAACAGGGACAGCGTGATTTCCGCTTCTGAGTTACGCCTGCTTCACATACGAAAGGGACGCCCTGCAAAAAGGCGTCCCTGTTTTGTTATTTCGCGTCCAGCACGAGCTTTGCCGTGTTCAGAAAACGCGCTGTGGCAGCCGCCGCGTCGGAGAAATCCCCAGCCAGCCCGTCCAGACCGAGCACATCTGCCGCAGAGGCCGCCTTTTTCAGAACCGGATACAGCCGGATTGCCTCGAACAGCCCGGAGAACAGCCGCAGCTCCAGTCTGCCCGTCGATTCATACCGCAGCGAATCGGGCGACTTTGCCGGCGAACGGAATGCCGTTGCCTGCGGTGTCGTCACCGTACTGCTGTCTGTCACGGTCTCCTCGGTTGTCGTGGCTGTAGTCGTGGTCGTCGTCGTGGTTGTGGTCGTCGTGGTCGTGGTGGTGCCGGTGGAACCTGCCTCCGAAATGGCGTGGTCTACCGCCACCTGCGCGGCGCGCTTGCCCGGCTCGTACATGGCCGACTTATACACCTGAAACGGCGCTTCTGCGAGATTGCAGGTCTTGCCGGACGAATCCACGGCGGTAATGTGCAGGGAATACTCCCCCTCCGGCAGCGCGGAGAACACCAGCTTCTGGCTGAATTCACCGGAGAGATCAACCTGCTTGGTCATCGGGCTGACCGTGACGCTCTGGTCGGTCGGCTCCCCGGTCTTCGCATGGAAAATCGTGCCGGTCAGCGTGCGGATAACCGCATCGGAGGTCAGTGTGCCGGAGACGGCAAACGGCGCGGACTGCTCCAGAATGCCGTAGGGCAGCACGGCATCGGACAAATCGACCTTGCGCGTGAAGTAAGAGGGCATATAGCAGATGTTGCGGTCTACATCCGTGCGGATGCCCTTGACTCTGCCGCAGCCGGAATACTGCCAGACCGCAGCCGTCTCGGAGAGGTCATGCCCCAGCGGGCTGGACAGGCCGTTGACCGTGTTGAAATAATTTGCTTCCCAGATGTGATATCGCTGCTCCTGAAGCTGCGTCCGGTCGAGACATTCCGAGAAAAATGCCGTGTTGGCATAGACGCCCGCCGTGTGCCCCGCCGCTTCAATCTGTGCGAGCGCATCCAGCAGCGGCGGCATAAACTGCTCCGGCGGCAGATGCTCCTGACGGGTTTTGGATTCCAGATCCAAAAAGACCGGCAGATCAAATGACTTCCCCTCAAGATGCTCCAGCATAAACGCAACATCATCCGAAAATTCCGCGCTGTTCGCCGCATCGGTATACATATAGCAGCCGACCGCAAGACCGGCTTCCTTTGCGCCGGCGTAGTTGATATCGAAATTGTAGTCAAATTCCTTCTGGCCGGAGCCGTGGACAATCTTGCAGCAGCGGATGATTGCAAACCGCTCCCCGCTCTTTGCTACCGTACCCCAGTCGATGTCCTCCTGAAACTTGGAGACATCCACGCCCGGCACCTGAAACGATGCCGCGCTTGCAGACGGAAGGCTCCGGGAAACCGCAAAGCAGTCCGCATTCAGGAAAAACATCAGCACGCCCGCAGCAGCGGCGGCCAGTCGCAGACAGAACCGTTTCACCGAACTCCCCCTTTCCGTCTGACGGCAAATTCCTTTTTATTATAGCACAAATCGAAGCAAAATGCAAGTTTTTCCGGCAGATTTGGCCGGACTTGCTTTTTTCCCGCCGGCGTGCTATAATAGAAACCGGGAGGGAGCATCATGTCGAATTTCACGAAAATTGCGATCAAGCAGTCCTTTATCCGGCTTCTCAACGAACGCCCGCTGAAGCAGATCACGGTACGCGACATTGCGGATGACTGCGGCATCAACCGCAATTCGTTCTATTACCATTTTGCCGACATCCCGACGCTGCTGGAGGAAATCATCACCGAGCAGGCGGAACAGATCATTGCGGAAAATCCGACGGTGGGGTCTATGGAGGACTGCCTGCTTGCGGCGGTTCGCTTCGGGCATGAGAACAAGCGTCTGATTCTGCATATCTACCATTCCGTCAACCGGGAGCTGTATGAGCAGTATCTCTGGAAAGTGACCGATGCCGTTGTCACGCGGTATGCGGATACCCTGCTGGCAGGGGTGCAGATTCTGGAAGAGGACCGGCAGCTATTCATCCGGTACATGAAGGGGCTTTGCTACGGGCTTTCCGCGGAGTGGATTTCCACGGGGATGCACTCGGATATCGAAGCGGATATCAAACGGCTCTGTGCGCTGAAAAAGGGCATGGC
>JAILIG010000105.1 GCA_024695445.1 Oscillospiraceae bacterium | reverse complement strand
GTCCGTCTGATTCAGTTTCATTTCAGCTTTGTGTGATATAGTCTAAATAAGCTGATAACTGAAAGGAGGCGCGGGGAATGTCTGAAATACTGGTGATTGCACCGGAAGATCGGCTTCGCAGCGCATTGGAGCGGAGACTTTCCGCGGAAGGAATGAATCCCGTTTGTGCCGGCACCGGAACAGAAGCGCTCAGTCTGCTGAACGCACCGCGCTTTGATGCCATACTGCTGCACTGGCAGCTGCCGGATATGGACGGCATGGCCGTGCTGCACGAGCTGCGCACGCGCACGCTGGATACCCCTGTGATGCTGCTGAGCAGCCGTACCTCCGTCGCGGAGTGCGTACAGGCTCTGGACGGCGGCGCCGATGACTACCTGCTTCTGCCGTTCCACATGGACGAGTGCATGGCGCGCGTCCGGCGGCTGGTGCGCGTTTACAGCCGCCCTGCCGCAAAGGAACTGAACGGCATCCTCTGCATCGCAGACCTGACCGTCGATACGGCGCATCATGTCGTGACGAGAGGCGGGCGCCGGCTGGCGCTCTCGGCAAAGGAATGCGCGATCATGGAATATATGGCGTGCAATCCGGGCGTCACGCTGACCAGACAGCAGATCGAGGAGCATCTCTCGCCGGAGGACATCAGCGGCAGTGCCACGCTGATTCCCGTGTATATCCACTATCTGCGCCGCAAGGTCGATGACGGCTTTTCCGTAAAGCTTCTGCATACGGTTCGCAATACAGGATATGTCCTGCGTGCAGGCGTCAGCGCGAGGGCATAAGCCAAGCGCCCCCTGCCTTGAGCTCGGCAGGAGGCGCTTCTTTTTTATCCTGTTTTCCGGTTTCTGACTGTGCGGATTCCGCTCAGAGCTCCGGGCGGGTACCCGCCAGATGCTCCAGCAAAGCGGTCAGGTCGCCGGAATCCAGCGTGTCGTTTCCGTCGCACTCGGCGTTGATCTTGCCCTGCGCCGTGACCGTGACCTTGTCCTCCGCAAGATACCGCGCCAGCAGGATCGCGTCTGCAATGGCAACATTGCCGCTGCAGTCCACATCGCCCTTTAAGGTCTCATCTTCCGGCGGAGTCTGCGGCTCAGCCTGAATGCTGAAATCGAGCCACAGCGCGACCTTTCCGGATTTCGGCGAAATTGCCGGCGAATCGGTGTTCTGCGTGCGGAGCTCCGCCGCGCTCAGTGCCGCACTGTAAAGGCGGACGGCCGCAAACTGCGCCGAGGAGCCTCTGCCCGTATCGGGGCAGGCGCCGATCGTCAGCGGATAGTCCGAATGTGCCACGCCGGATGCCGTGCCGACTGCCTTTTCCGTCAGCATTTCGCCGTCGCAGTAAATCGCAAGCGTGTTGCTCTCGGCATTGTAGATGCCGGCAATCTGATGCAGCCTGCCGAGCCAGTCCGAGGGCGCATCCGCGGAGACGCTGCGCCACTCGCCGCCCGCGTAGATGTGGAAATCCAGTCTGCCGGGAACAGCTCTCAGCGCCATTGCATAGTCGCCTTTGCCGAGGAACATATTATAGTCGGGATTGCCCGTCGGGATGACGCAGACCTCTGCCGTGAAGGAGTGATTGCCCTCCAGAACAGGGTTGATGACGGAGCCGAAATTGACCGGAACCTTGCCGGACACGACCGTCCGGCCGTTCACCTCGCTGATCTGCGCGGAGGCCGGCACCGGTACGAGCAGCTCGTTGCTGCTCTGGTCCTGAATGATGACAGAGCCGCTGCGGTAGGGCTTGACTGCCTCGGTCAGTGCCGAAGCCGATGCCTTGCCGGAGACCGGCACAATCGTGAATTCCCACTCATACGGTCTGCCGGCGCTCATGCAGTACTCCGAGAGCGTTGCCTGACCGCAGGTCGCGCTGCCGAGGCCCATCTGGCCGTAATCGACGCTGAAGAAGGTCTCCGCGTGCGGGCTGAGCTCGTAGGGGTGGTTGACCGGGAAGCCGTCCGGATCCATGTCATAGGGCGTGAAGTGCAGTGCGCCGGCGTTGACCGTCGAGGACGCCGCCACGAGCACACCGGAATTGCTGTCCGGATTCTGCACCGCCATCCAGCGGACATCGGTCATGTTGCCGGTCTCATCGACCTTCATGTACGGGACGAAGCAGCCGGAGACCGTGTTCTGCCAGACGCCCTGTCTGCCGCCGCTCATGCGGTCGCAGTAGGTCTCCTCCGGGCCGTTGCCGTACCATGTGACATTCTCAAAGCCGGCCGGCATCGTCATCACCGAGCCGACGCGGATGAAGTTTCCGAGGCCGGACTGCGACGCATCGACGGAGATTTTCACCTTGACGGCGCCCTCTCCGCTGACCGTGTAATGCAGCGTCACGGCCGTATTGCCCGCACGCGGGAGCGTCAGGCGGGCGTCGATGTCCCATGTGCCGTCGGCGTTCTCCTTCGTGCCGATGCCGGAGACAGATGCGCCGTTCCAAGCGCCCTTCCACTTGCCGTCAAAGAGGCTCTGGCTCTGGTTGCCGCCGTCGTTCTCGACGGGTGCGCGCCAGAAATTCGGCGTCGGGCCGGATTCGAGCAGCTTGACGCCGCCCTTGACATAGTCGCGGATGACGCCGTCGCTCTTGCTGACGGTGAAGGAGAAGTCCTTGCCGGTGACGGCATAGCCGCCGGCCGTTTCGGTCACGCTGACCGCGTCGCGGCTGACCTGCTTCGGGTAAGCGGGGGCATTTGCCGGCAGCTCAAACTGTGCAAAGGAAATCTCGGTGCCGGCAGGCACCAGACCGGTGGCCTCCTTCGTGCAGACGGAGACATTGAGCAGCAGTTCGTCGCCGGCCGAGAGCTTCGGAACCGTGTACGGAACCGCTGCGGTGCCGCGGCTGCGCGGTGCCACATCGGCGGGATCGGCAATGCCGGAAACCGCCGGGATGCCGTTTTTCAGCACCGTCCATTTCAAGTCAAATTCGTTCAGGTTCGAGAAGCTGTATTCGTTGAACACCGTGACCTTGCGGTTTGCGATGTCCTCCGCGGACGCGGTGATCCAGAAGTTCTGATACTGATAGCGGACCTCCTGCAGCTCCGGCTGCGGGGTGCGGTCGGGGAAGATCAGGCCGTTTTCGCAGAAGCTGTTGTCGTTCGGGTTGTCGCCCCAGTCGCCGCCGTATGCGAAATAATGGCCGGGTGTCAGATCCTTGTAGAGATTTTTGCGGGCGTAGTCCTGCGCGTAGTAGTCATACTTTCCGCTGACAGCCGCGCTGCCCTCCTTGAGATCGTCGGTTTTGCTGTAATCCACCCACGCGAGGACGGAAGCATCGGACGCGGAAATCGCGGGGGACGCCGTGTACTGCGCCTTGAGTTCGTCCTGGCTGAGCGCCTTTTTGTAAAGCCGCGCCACGGAGATCATGCCGCTCACGGTTCTGCCGGTTTCGGGATCATAGCCGATGCCGACTGCCGCATTGCCGGCCGCGATATTGTCTGTGACGGTTTCGGAGCCCATCAGCGTGCCGTCCACATAGATCGAGAGCCTGCCCTTGTCGTAGACGCCGGCGACCTGATGCCAGTTTCCGGTCCAGTTCGACGGGAAGCCGCAGGAGACAGCCTTCCAGCCGTCGTCGTAGATGAAGAATTCAAGGCCGCTGCCGGAGCTGCGGGTTTTCAGCGCGAACTGATGGTCGCCCTTGGACATCAGCACGCTGTTGCTGTCGGTCGAGGCCGGCTTACAGATGACTTCTGCCGTGAAGGATTTGCCGGAGCCGGAGAGCGCGCTGTTATATTTGGATGCGCCGTCCAGAACGGCATAGCCGCTGAATGCCTTGCCGCCGTTCATGCTGCCGTCGCCGGCATCCGTGCGGAAGTCGGAGCTTTCGCCGGTGAGGGACAGGCCGTTTCCGGCGGAATCGGTCATGCGGTAGCCCTTGCCGCTGCCGCCGAGGCTCACGGCACGCGACTGGTCACACCAGTCCCAGATGAAGCCGCCGAGCATATTGTCAGACTTGCGGATGACATCCCAGTATTCCTTCAGCGCACCGACGGAATTGCCCATTGCGTGGTCATATTCGCACATGACATACGGCATCTTGCCGCTGCCGCCCTTGCTGCCGATTTCCCACGAGCGCGGGTACATCTGGCTGTCCATGTCGGTGCCCATCGAGCCGCCCTGACCTTCGCTGTGGACGGGGCGCGTGCTGTCATGCCGCTTGAAATACCAGATCATGTCGCGGAACAGGCCGTTTGCGAAGTTCGGATCGGCGGTGTACTTCATCTCGTTGCCGATTGACCACGCGACGATCGCCGGATTGTTCTTGAGACGCTGATAGGCGGTCTCGGTACGGTTCAGGCCGAGCTCATAGAAAAGGCCGGTCTGTCTTTCGTTGTCGCCGTACATCAGCGCATGGCACTCCATGTTCGTCTCGCCCATCATGTAGAGGCCGTACTCGTTGCAGAGCCAGTAGAGGTAGCTGTCATTGCTGTAATGCGAGGTGCGGATGGCGTTGATGTTGTTCTGCTTCATCAGGCGGACATCCTCCTCCATCGTCCGCTGCGGCACCGCCTTGCCATAGAAGGGATCGGTGTCGTGGCGGTTGACGCCTTTGAAGCGCAGCATTTTGCCATTGATTGTCACGGGCTGCCACTGCTTGGTCGTGACGCGGTAGGAGCTGTCCACCTCGGTGCGCGTAAAGCCGATTTCCCGGAAGCCGAGCTGGCAGGAGACCGTTTCAACCGCCGCGCCGCTTCCGTCGCGGAGCGTCAGCACGAGCGCATAGAGGTTCGGGTGCTCCGCCGACCAGAGCGCCGGACGGATCACTTCCTTGTGCAGACTGACCGTGTCGCTCTTGCCTGCGGCGATCTGTGCGACGGCAATGCCTGTGCTCGGGGTAATATCACGGCCGCTGCGGTCGAGCACATCGACCTGGATCTCCCAGCCGTTTCCGGCTGCCTGCGAGGCGAGGTTTTTGAGATCGACGGACAGATTCAGCGTCGCGTTCTGATAACTGTCATCCAGATCGGTGGTCACGGTGTAGTCCTCGATCCGGAACAGCGGGCGGCTCACGAGGAACACATCACGGAAAATGCCGCCGTCATAAATCATGTCCTGATCCTCAAACCATGTGCCGTCGCAGAACTTGTGGACCTTGACGGCGAGCAGGTTTTCGCCGGATTTGAGATAGTCGGTGATGTCAAAGCGGTGCGGGCTGAAGGAATCCTCGCTGTATCCGACCTCCATGCCGTTGACATATATATAGTATGCGGATTCCACGCCGTCAAACTGGATGTAGACACGGCGGTTGTCCGCGGTCATCGCGGAATCCACCGTGAAGGTCTTGCGGTACAGTCCGACCGGATTGTAGTTGGTCGGCGCGTTCGGGCAGCTCACGCCCGGATCGTAGGCATTCTGAAAGGGCATCGAGACATTCGCGTAGATCGGGAAATCAAAGCCCTGACAGGTCCAGCTTTTCGGCATCTCGACATCCTTCCAGCCGCCGGCGGAGTCTGCCGTATAGCCTGTGCCGAGGCAGCCGCTCTGAATCAGCGGTTCTGCCGCGGACTGATTGCGGACGACGGTCAGCTTCCAGTTCTCGTCCCTGCCCGTCAGCAGCTTGAAATAATCCGAGCCGGTCCGGGCATTATAATCCCAGACGGCAGCGGCTGCTGCGGACGCGTCCTGATAGGACACGGCGTTGACCGTCGCGGCCTCGCGGCTGACCTCGAACACATCCTCTGCGCCGGAACGGCCTGTCCACTCCTGCCCCGTGAACTTTTTCGCCGCGGTGTCCGAGCGGTTCAGCGGCTCCAGCGCCCTTGCGATGAGCGGCATCGGTGCGGCCGGAATTGCGGTACCGAGCAAAACCGCCCCGCAGACTGCTGCGGTGATTCTGCTTCCCAGTTTCTTCATTTCAATATTCCCCCTAATATCTCGCCGGTTATGCGGCCGGCAGTTTCGTATTCTCTATTATAGATGAGACGGCATGAAAATACAAGGGGGAATATACAGAAAAAATGGATAAACCGCAGTGTATTTACAGCACAATGCAAGATTCTGACCAGTAATTGCTTGCGGCAGTTCGTCAAAAAACGACACAATCCGCAAAAAATGATAGACTGATTTCTTCCACTTTAGCCGGAAAAATGTCTTAAAAGCATAAATTTAGGTTATATTGCACAAAAACGGGCAGCAATATTTTGCCAATTCGCGGCTTGAAACTTGAAAGAAAAAACGATATAATATAAATAGGTAAAGTGCCGGCACTGTCCGGTACCGCAGCCGGACCGAAGGTGACCGTCAAGACAGAAACGGCACCGTAAAAAAACCAGACCATTGTTCGCCCGGAGCCTGGCTCCCGGACGGACGGAAGGAGGAAAACCATGCAGCAGAATTTGCAGCCTGTCGAACGCATTCCGAATCCGCTCGACAGCAGAATCATCAAAACACCAAGCGTCGTCGCTAGAAGAGCGTTCTTCTATGTACAGGAATGCGGACATCTGAAGGCGATCGGCGCGCAAAAAACCAGCCGTGAGGACCTGGCGTCCTACTTGTTTGCGATCGTTCTGGACGGTCAGGGTGCCCTGACCTTCGACGGAAAGACCGAACGCCTCTCAGCGGGAGACTGCTTTTTCATCGACTGCCGGCAAAAGCATGTATACCAGAGCGATCCGGACAATCCCTGGGAGCTGCTCTGGGTGCATTTCAACGGATGTACCTCGGATGAATACTATAAGCTCTACGCGGCGCAGCTTCCGCCGGTCTTCCGGCCGGCCGCAACAACGAAATTCGTTGCGGTTCTGCAGGAGCTTCTGCGCACCAACACCGAGACCTATGCCGACACCGAGATCCTGTCATCCGGCCTGATTGCCGAGCTCCTGACCATGCTGCTGACCGTAAACAGTATGCCGGAGGAGGCGGACTCCGCTTTGCAGTCCAAGCTCAAGGTCGTGCTCGCGTATATCGACGCGAACTTCACCTCTGAGATCCGGCTGGACGAGCTCTCCAAGCGCTTCTATATCAGCAAGTATTATCTGACACGCGAGTTCAAGCGCGCATACGGCGAGACCATCTTCCAGCACATCATCGGCAAGCGCATCAACTACGCCAAACGGCTGCTGCGCTTCACGGACAAGTCCGTCGAGGAGATCTCCGAGCTCTGCGGCTTCAACGATCAGAGCTACTTCTCCAAACAGTTCAAAAAGGCAGAGAACATCACCTGTCTTGCATTCCGCCGCCGCTGGCGCGACTGATCAGCAGCGGTTTCCCCTCGCCGCCTGCGGCGGAGCGAGGGCGGAGGCTGCCGCGCACTCCCCTTTTCGGAGCTGGACGCGGCGCTCCCTGCATTTTCACTGATTTTGAATACGGTCCCTGCGCGTGTCATCGGCGCGGCACAGCTTGCACAAATGCAGCCGCGGGCGCTGGTGATTGATCTTGCTTCGGCACCGGGCGGGGATGATGATGAAGACAGCACGAAAAAGGGGGAATTGCATCGCGGCGTGCCGGAACGAAGTGTCCTGCACGCCGGTCGGTGCAAACAAAAGGATGTTGTTTATGAAGAAGGTTGACCGCATCTGGGATCTCATCATCGCGGTCTGCCTGGCACTGCTGATCGGCGCAGGCATACGGAGTATGCTGCGTTCGCCGAAACAGCCGGCAGCCGTGACCGTGAATGCGCCTTCTTTACCGGACAGCACCGTACCGGACAAACGCAGCACTCCGGAGCAGGCAGAAACGCACCGTGCGGTGCCTTCCGCCGAAGAACCGGAACCAGATGAAACAAAAGCGCCGGACACAAACCTCAATACCGCAGATGAAGCGGCATTGCGGCGGGTGTCCGGCGTCGGTGCTGTATTGGCAAAACGCATTACGGATTACCGCGCAAAAATCGGCGGGTTTACAAGGCGGGCGCAGCTTCTGGAAATCGAGGGCGTCGGGGAAGCGATCGCCGCACGCATTCTGGAGGAATTTACCATTCCGGGAGAGCTGCCGCCCGAAACGACTGCGCCGCCGCAGACCTCCGGCAGCACACGGCAGACCGCCGTCAGCACACGGAAGACGGCCGCAGAGACCGCAGCGGAGCCCGTTCCGCCGCCGGCCCGTGACCTGAACACGGTGACGGAAGCCGAGCTGCTCGAAATACCCGGCATGACGCCCGAACGCGCCGCCGCAATTCTTGCGATGCGGGAAAATCTGCACGGCTTTCACTCGCTCCGCGAGCTGATTCTCTGCAAGGAACTGACCGGCGTGTACATCTCGGAAACGCTGGCCGACTACCTCTACATCGAGGGCGACGACTTTCAGCCGAGCCGTGAGGCGGCCGCGGGGTAAAAGTCCTCTCCGCCTATGCGGCCGAATTCCCAGGCGTGGGCGCGGCTTTTGCGCACGGCGCAGGCACCGACCGGCAGGTCGCAGACCAGATGCAGCGACGGATCGAGGTCACAGAGCTCGCCGACGGTGATCGCCACGGCCTCGTGGCCCTCGTGCTGACAGCCGCAGACGAATTCCCATGTATTGTCATTGAAATGGTGGCAGACGGTCGTGATGTCGGCTGCACCGTCCAGAAAATGGGTGCAGGTCAGGACAAGCAGGTCCGGACGGCCGGAAAACGGATAATGTGCCATAGGTGATCTCCTTCTATATATAATAGTATAAGAGGCAGGACTGCTGCTTTTATCATACAACAATTTTCTCAAAAAATCAAGAGCGGAGCCGGCACACATGACACGGCGTTCCCTGAAATTATGACAAAATCTTCCCGGCTGACAGCGCTGCTTCGGCCGGGAAGCGCTGTTTTTCCGCCGCGTAGTTTCCCGCCGCCCGCCGCGAAAAAATGCAGATCTGTTGTCAATTTATACAAGCCGCAATCTTCAGCACTCGAATTATCAATTATTGCGGCCGTAAACGCAGAAACCCGCGTGGCAAGCCAAAAAATGGATGTGTTTGGCCGGACGCCGTTTTGTAAGAAATAGCGTCCGAAATGTTACCGAATTGTAACAAATCGCAAAAAATAGCGTAATCAAGGTTTCAAATCGCAAATTTCAAACTAATTTCAGAAATGAAAAGTGGATAGAATATGGCAAAACGCACAAATATGATGACGAAACGGTATTTTGCATTGACTTTTGCCCTCATTTCGTGTATATTTACATTGTGCAACACGGGGGTAGTCTGCAAAGGCGCGAAGGAAGCCTGACACCGGCGCGCACGAGCCGCGGCCCCGCTGTTGAATACGAATGCGCACTGCATCAGGCAGACGAGGCGCATCGTGCTGCGCGAAACGCAGCGAAATGGCGCCGGTCAAACGATCGGCAATCTTATTTCAAAGCTGTGAAGTGCAGCAATTATTCACAGCAAAATTAAGGAGGAAACTTTACAATGAACAAGCTGAAGAAGTCCCTTGCTCTGATTGCTACTCTGGCAATCGCTTCCACCGCTCTCGTTGCTTGCGGCGGCAGCTCTTCCAGCGACAAGCCGGCTGACACCACCAAGGCCTCTGATACCACCAAGGGTTCCGAGACCGGCGAAGGCAACACCACCACCACCGCTGCAAATGCAGAGGCTCCGAAGATCGAGTTCCCGGACACCGGCGACAAGCTCTCCATCCTGTCCTGGACCGGTGATGACCTCAATGTCATGATCGACTGCTTCACCAAGAACACCGACTACAAGACTGACCAGGTCGTCTGGGTTCCGGTCGGCACGAACGGCGGCGAAGCCCGTGAGAAGTATGCAACCTATTTCGCAGGCGACGGCGATGCTGACCTGCTCTTCCTCGAGGCAGACTGGATCCTCGACTACATCGACAACGATGAATACACCGCTCCGCTGTCCAAGCTGGGCTTCACCAATGACGATTTCAAGGGCTGCTACAAGTACACCGTTGATATCGGCACCAACCAGGCTGGCGTGCTGAAGGGCGCAACCTGGCAGTGCACGCCGGGCGCATACTTCTACAGAACCGATATGGCTGAGAAGTACCTCGGTGTCAAGACTCAGTCCGAGATGCAGGATAAGGTTAAGGACTGGGATACCTTCACCGCTACCGCGAAGGAGCTCCAGGAGAAGGCCGGCAAGAAGATCGCTATGGCTGATACCCTCGGCGGTATGTGGCAGGTCTGGCAGTACAACCGCAGCCAGGCTTGGACCGACAAGGACGACAACCTCGTCATCGACGACTACTGCAAGAAGTATGCAGAGCTCGCAAAAGAGTACTATGACAAAGGCTATGTCACCAAGGAAGATCAGTGGCAGAACGGCTGGTATCAGATCGGCCAGGATGAGTCCACGCTGGGCTACTTCTTCTGCACCTGGTGCCTGGGCACCGGTTCCATGCTGTCCAACGCTGAGGGCGGCGTGAAGATGAAGGATAAGCTGGATGAGAACGGCAACCCGATGAAGGACGAGAAGGGCAACAAGATCCAGGAGATCGACTTCACCGAGGACGGCAAGGTTCAGCCGCTGAACAAGGACATCTGGGGCAAGTACGACATCTGCAACGGCCCGTCCGGCTGGGCATGGGGCGGCACCTGGTTCGCAGCTTCCCCGAAGTGCGACAACGGCACGCTGGCTCACGACTTCGTGAAGTTCTTCACTGTTGATCCGGTCACCATGGAGAAGTACGCTCTCCAGAAGTCCGAGTTCGTCAACAGCCCGACCGTCATGAAGAAGATCGTGGACGACAAGTCCAACCACAACGAGCTGCTCGCTTCCGGCGACCAGTTTGCAATCCTCTACGATGCAGCTTCCAAGATCGACATGACCGGCAAGATCACCAAGTTCGACTCTCAGATCAAGAACGAGTTCAATGATGCTGTTACCAAGTTCGTCAAGGGCGACATCAAGGACTACGATGCAATGATCGAGCAGTTCAAGGACAAGGCTTCCAAGATCGCTGGCCTGCATGTTGACTAATTGACTGCAAGGTCTCAGACATTTCCACAGACAACCAAAGATAAATGCCTGAAATAGCATAACTGAATATGTGCCTATTGGGCCTTCGGGCCCAATAGGCGTATATTTTATTTACCCTGTGTAATTTTCACTAATTTTATCTCGAAAGGGTGTGCTGAATGGCTACGGCTGCACAAAGACGGATCAAATCCGTCAGCTACGCGAAGTACGGCTATATCTTCACGGCGCCGTTCTTTATCGTGTACTTCATTTTCATGCTCTACCCGCTGATTCAGACCTTTATTCTGGCATTCTACGGCAACGGCGAATCGAACAAGCTGCATGAAGCCGGTACCTGTATCCACAACTTCGTCGGAACCAGCAACTTCAGAGCAATCCTGCTCGGCGGCGAAGACCGCGCCTCCAGAGCAATCCACAAGGAATTCTTCCACTACTTCGGGAACACGCTGATCATCTGGATCGGCAACTTCATCCCGCAGATCTGCCTTTCCCTGCTGCTCGCAGTCTGGTTTACCGACCTGCGCGTCAAGATGCCGGGCAAGGGCTTTTTCAAGGTCGTCATGTATATGCCGAATATCATCACGGCCGCTTCTGTCGCAGCACTGTTCATGTCCCTCTGCGGCAACTCCAAGTACAGCGTTCTCAACAACTTCCTGCTGAATCATAATTACATAGACGAAGCGGTGCAGTTTGCGACCAATAAATGGTCATCGCGCATCATCGTCATGTTCATCCAGATCTGGATGTGGTTCGGCAACACCATGATTATGCTGATGTCCGGTATTCAGGGCATCAACGAGTCGCTCTTTGAAGCGGCGGAAATCGACGGCGCGAACTCCCGTCAGACCTTCTGGCGGATCACCTTCCCGCTGCTCAAGACCATCATGGTCTACACCCTGCTGACCTCCATGATCGGCGGTCTCCAGATGTTCGATATTCCGTATATGTTCCATACCGGCAATATCATCAACGAACACATCGCAACGGTTGCGATCTTTATCTATGACTTCTTCCACAAGGATTACCTGCACCCGTCCTACGGCTATTCCGCGGCGGCGTCTGTGGTGCTCTTTGTGATTACCGCAATTCTCGGCGCACTCGTCTTCTATGTCCAGCGCGACAAGGATGCGATTGAGCTCCGGAAAAAGCGCAAGGCTGCCCGCAAGGAAGCCCAGCGCAAGGCTGCGAGAGGAGGCGGACTCGGCTTATGAAAAAGGTAACCTATGCTGCGGATAAGGGCGGCTACCAGAAGAAGGTCGTTGCAAAATCTGCACTGATCTATGCCGCGCTCATCCTCCTGACGCTGATCTGCCTGATCCCGATCTGGATCCTGGTCGTCAACGCAACGCGTCAGCACAATGACATCGCCAGCCACGGTCTCTCTCTGCTCCCGAACACCTACCTGTTCAAGAACATTGATACGCTGAGATCGAATGCACTGTATACCTCGTTCTTCCACCCGATCATCGGTATGAGAAACTCTCTGATCATCGCAGGCTCCTGCGCGGCCCTGACCGTCTTCTTTGCCGGTCTGACCGCATACGGCATCGTGGTCTATGAGTTCAAGGCAAAGGGCCTCATGTTCACCTTTATCATCGCGGTCATGATGGTTCCGGCGCAGGTCACGGCGGTCGGTTTCATGAAGCTCCTCGTCAGCTGGAAGCTGCTTGACAGCTACATCCCGCTGATTCTGCCGGCCATTGCAGCTCCGGCAATCGTGTTCTTCATGCGTCAATATATGCTGTCCTCGTTCCCGCTGGATATCATCGAGGCTGCCCGTATCGACGGAAGCAGCGAGTTCCGCACCTTCCTGACCATCGCCATTCCGATGATGAAGCCGGCATTTGCTGTGCAGGCAATCTTCGCCTTCATCTCGAAGTGGAACGATTACTACAACCAGTCCCTCGTCCTCGTCTCCGGCGACTACCACAAGAACACCATGCCGATGATGATTCAGGGCGTTATGGGTATCGACAGAAACCCGGATTACGGCGCGAACTACGCTGCAATCTTCCTCTCGATCATCCCGGTTGTGGTCGTCTATCTGGTTCTCTCCCGCTTCATCATCGGCGGTGTCGCTGCCGGCGGTGTCAAGGAGTAAACCGTTCTTTGCGATTCAGCACAGAAAAGCACAGCGTCAGACCGGCGCTGTGCTTTTTGCATCGGAGGTGTCAGATGAACGATTTTGCAGCAGCAATGAAAGCGGCGGCGGACGATCTGGGCGGCCGCGGCATCGGGACGCTCGGTGAAAAGTCACTGCATCTCGCGCTGAAATACTATTTTGCGCCGGACAGCGGCACGCATGAGCAGACCGTCGGCGGGTTCATCGCCGATGCCGTCACCGAGGACGGTGTGATCGAGGTGCAGACAAGGTCGCTGCACCGGTTAAAGCCGAAGCTGCAAGCCTTTCTGCCGCACTGTCCCGTGACCGTCGTGCATCCGGTCGCGGCGGAAACACTGCTCTGCGCAGTCGATGAAAACGGGGAGCTGCTCGGCCGGCGGAAATCGCCGAAGCACGAAACGGTCTGGCACGCCATGCCGGAAATCGCACGGCTGCACGAGTTTCTGACGCACCCCGGCTTCCGGGTATGCGTGGTGTCGCTCGATCTGGTGCAGTATTACCGGCAGATCAGCCGGCGTCAGCGCGAAAAGCTCGACCGGGCGCCGCTCTCGGTGAACGGACTCTGGATGCTCTGCGGCACGGAGGATTATCTGGCGCTGCTGCCACGGGACTGTCCCCGCGAGGTGACAGGCGGAAAGCTGGCGGAGGTGCTCGGCATACCGAAGCCCTGTGCCGCAGCGTATCTGCGCATTCTGCGGAAGCTTGGGGCTGCTGCCGTCACGGGGAAACAGGGGCGGCAGAATGTCATTGCAATAGCGGGCCCGGAAACAGCACAGCGTTAAGCGTCCGGAACGAGGCGTGCGGCATCCGCCCCCCAAAACCTGCGCGGGCTCCGCGCCGATGATATGACATTTGTCACAGTGTACGCATGACGCAGTACACTGTTTTTTTTCGGCGTGCTGCGGTATAATAAACACAGCAGAACGGAAAGGGAGGCCATACCATGAAACAATCCGTCGTCAAAATCGACAACCTCGTCAAGCGATACGGCGAGCTCGTTGCACTCGATCACTTCAGCCTGGATATCCATGAGGGCGAAATCTTCGGACTGCTCGGCCCGAACGGCTCCGGCAAAACCACCACGATCAACTGCCTGCTCTCGCTGCTCTCCTTCGATAAGGGCGATATTCAGATCTTCGGCAGGAAAATGACACCGACCAGCTATGACATCAAGCAGCAGATCGGCGTCATCATGCAGAATGTCGCCGTCTTTGACGAGCTGACCGTCGCCGAAAACATTGACTATTTCTGCGGCCTTTACATCACAGATCCCGTCAAGCGCCGGCAGTACACCGAGGAAGCCGTGCAGTTTGTCGGGCTGGAGGATTTCCTCCGGTTCCGCCCGAAAAAGCTCTCCGGTGGTTTGCTGCGCCGCCTCAACATCGCCTGCGGCATCGCGCACAAGCCGCGCCTCATTATCCTCGACGAGCCGACGGTCGCCGTGGATCCTCAGAGCCGCAACCGCATTCTGGAGGGCATCGCCGCGCTGAACCGCAGCGGCGCGACCGTCATCTACACCTCGCACTACATGGAGGAGGTCGAGCAGCTCTGCACCCGCATCGCCATCATGGACAAGGGCAAAAAAATTGCGGAGGGCACAAAGGATGAACTGAAGCGCATGATCCGCAACACAGAGACCGTCACCATCGAAATCCTCGCGCTGGCAGATGACATCCGCGCAGAAATCGCCGCGCTGCCGCATATCTATGACACCGCCTATGACGGCAGCCGCCTGACGGTCTTCTGCTCCGGCGGCAAGCACAATCTCATCCGCATTCTCCATGTCCTGCAGGAGCATTCCGTCAGCTTCGGGCGCGTCTACTCCGAGCTGCCGACGCTGAACGATGTGTTCCTCGAAATCACCGGCAAGGCGCTGCGCGACAAGGGGGACTGAACCATGTTTCTGCACAATCTGAAATATGAACTGCTGACGGCGCTCCGTACCAAGGATATGCTGCTCTGGATCATTCTGTTCCCGCTGATTCTCGCCACGCTCTTTCAGATCGCATTCGGCTCGATTTACGAGCAGAATACAAAGTTTTCCGTCATTCCCGCGGCGGTGGTCTCCGGCCCGGACAACGAAAATTTCCGACTGGCGGCAGAGCGCGTCTCTGACAGCGGCGAGCCGCTGCTGCGCATCACGGATACGGACGAGGAAACGGCGCTCGGTCTGCTGAAAAACGGCGAGGTCTACGGCATTTTCTACACCGATACGCCCGTGACGCTGACGGTGTCCGGCAAGGGCATCCATCAGTCGATCCTGAAAACCTTTGCAGAGCGCTACAACGCCACAGCCGCCGTCCTGCGGGAGACCGCCGCGTCCGATCCGCAGCGGATTCCGGCGGTGCTCGAGGCAATCTCCGCGGAGGTCACCGCCTGCACGGAGCTGCCCGTCACGGAGGGCAACCCCGATCCGTACATCCAGTTTTTCCACAACCTGATTGCGATGGTCGCGCTGTTCGGCACTACGACCGGGCTGCATATCTGTACGCAGAATCAGGCAAATCTCTCCGCGCTCGGCGCCAGAAAATGCTGCTCTCCGACGCGCAGGTCCGTCAGCATCGCCGCCAGCCTCACCGCGAGCTATCTCGCGCATACCGTCTGCATGGTCATCTGCGTGAGCTTTCAGGCCTTCGTGCTGGGCGTGGACTTCGGCAGCAAGCTCCCGCTCGTCTATCTGGCTGCCGTGCTCGCCGGCTGCATGGGCGTGACGATGGGCTTTTTCGTCGGCTCGATCGGGCGTGTCAGCACCGACACGAAAACCGGCATCGTAACCGCCGTCACCATGACGCTCTGCTTCCTGAGCGGCCTGATGATCGGCAACATCAAGGCGGTCATCGCGGCAAAAGCCCCCTGGTTCAACCGCATCAATCCCGCCGCGATCATCTCGGACTGCTTCTACTGCCTGAACCTTTACAGCGACTATGCCCGGTTCCGCGAGAAAATCTGCATGATGCTCCTGTATACGCTGCTGTTCGCCGTACTCGGCATCTGCATGACACGGAGGAGAAAATATGCCAGTATTTAAAGCCTATCTCAAGGTGCTGCGCCGGAAATCTCCCTCGGCGCTGATCTACCTGACGGTGTTTCTTGCCATTGCAGTCGTCATGACGCTGAACGACCGTCCGGACGCCGTGTATCAGGATACCAGAATCAATGTCTGCATCTTTGACGAGGACCAAACCGACGCCAGCCGCGCTTTCTGTGACCTGATTGCGGAAAAGCACAAAACCGTACCGCTGGAAAACGACCGCGACATCCTGCTCGATGCGCTGTACTACGAGCGCGTCAGCTTTGTCCTGACCGTCCGGAAGGGCTTTTCGGAACGGCTCGCCGCCGGAGAAACCGACGGGCTCTTTGAAAGCCTGCATCTGCACGAAACCTACGGCACGGTTCTGATGACGCAGTTTCTCGACGAATTTGCAGGCACCGTGACGGCATACGAGGCGTGCGGGATGCCGCTTCCCGATGCAGTCTCGCACGCCGGCTCCGCACTCACGGCCGAAACCAAGGTCCGGACCGTCACCTTCGACCGGAACCGAAGCGGCATTCTGCCGCAGCAAACCGCCTTTTACTTCCGGTATCTGCCGTACATCCTCATCTGCGTGCTGATGAACACGCTCAGCCCCGTGCTGCTGGCGATGATGCGGCAGGACATCCGCTACCGCACAAACTGCTCCGGCCTGCGGCAGAGTGCCTGCACCGCGCAGATTTTTGCAGGCTGCGCCGTCAATTTCATCGCCGTGTGGCTGTTTTTCATGGTGGCCGGCTGCCTGTTCCACGGCGAAATATTCCGCGGCTATGTGTGGATTGCCGTGCTCAACAGCCTGATCTTCTCGCTGTTCTCGACGGCGCTCGCCATCCTGACGGCGACCTTCCGCCCCAGCCCCCAGATCATCAACATCATCACGCAGGTGGTCTCGCTCGGTATGTGCTTTCTGTGCGGCATCTTCGTCGAGCAGTCCATGCTCGGCAGCGGTGTGCTGAAAGCGGCACGGTTCCTGCCCGCCTACTGGTACATCCGCGTCAACCAGATGCTCGACGGTACCGAGCCCTTCCGCGGCAGCGGGATTGCGGCTGCGCTCTGCATCGAAGCGGGCTTTGCCGTCGTGACGGCGCTGCTGGCCGCCCTCATCCGGCACCTCCGGTACAATGAGGCAGCCTATAAAACGACGCTTCTGCCGGCAAAACAGTAAATGCAGTTTTCCTTTTAAACGCCGAAAAAACGCCCGGAAGCGATTGGGTTTTCCTGCTTCCGGGCGCTGTTTTTGTACTTTTCTGTCCGCCGGTTACTGCGGTGTCAGCTTCTTGATCTCCTCGTCCAGCATCGCCATCAGCTCCTCATAGCTGGCAGGCGGTGCGGCAGGCGCAGCGGGTGCTGCCGGCTTGACCGGCTCTGCTGCGGGCTCCGGTACGGCTGCGGGCTTGACCAGCGGCTGTGCGGCGGTCTTCTGCTCCGGCTCCGCCTTCGGGATCGGGGCAGTCGCACTCTGGCGCGGAATCTGACCGGTCGCGCTCTGGCGCGGAAGCTGTCCGGTCATACCCTGACGCGGAAGCTGTCCGGTCATGCCCTGACGCGGGAGCTGTCCGGTCGTACCCTGACGCGGGAGCTGTCCGGTCATGCCCTGACGCGGAAGCTGTCCGGTCATACCCTGACGCGGGAGCTGGCGGGTGATGCTCAGCTCACCGGTACGCGGGAGCGGGAGCGTGTGGGTTCTGGTGATGACCTCTGTCGTGTAAAGCGGCACACCGTCCGGAGTATCGCTCTGACGGCGCTGCTCCATGTGGCTGCGCACGGCGGCAATTCGCTCGGCGCGGCGGGCAGCCTCCTGCTCCTCCATCTCTGCCATTTCCTCGTCGGACAGGCGGTGCGGGCGTCTGACATCCGATGCGGGAGCGCTGTCAGAATGCTTCGCCTGCCGCTCGGCATCGCGCTCCGCGATCTGCTGCTGCTTTTTCTGGATCGACTTGACGAATGCGAGGTCGGTATCGTCGTCATCGTCTGCGGCTTCCTCATCCGCCTGACCGGCCTCCTTGGCCGCGACCACCGCCGCTGCCAGATACAGCAGAAGCACAAGGCAGGGCAGAATCACGCCGACCAGAATACCGGTCGTACCGAGCAGGAAACCGACCAGCAGGCCGAGCTCCTTGCTCACGGATTTGCAGGCGCCGAGGATATCCTTTTCCGCGACGATCTTCGGCTCCGGATCGCTGCCGACGGTCAGGTGATAGCGCACGGCATTGAGCGCCGACGCATCCGCTTCCTCGCGCAGGCCGACGCGGCCGATCCGGCTCTGTCCGGTCGTAGCGGAATACAGCACAAGGCTGCCGGCTCCGATTTCATCCTGCTCTACCGCGACAATCAGCGAACCGGATTCCAGCATCGTGCCGGAATCGTCCAGCGTGACCGTTCCCATCGTATCGGCATCGTAGTAGCACAGATAGTTCTTTCCGAATTTCGGTGCTTTCTGATTGCTGAACAACAGATTGACCGCAATGGTCACACCTGCGAGCAGCAGCATACAGATTACAAGCAGAACGCCGAGGCAGGAGATGCCGTGCCGCCGTTCCTTCATCTTTCCTGAATTTGCCATCATCGTAGTTGCAGTCCGTTTTCAGCGGATTGCGCTCCTTTCTGCAAGCCATGCGGCGTGCCGCAGATCGGCACAAACCGACATTTTCTATTAGTATATCATATTTTTCTGAAAAAAACAAGCCCCAATGCACAGAATACGCCGTTTTCGGTGCAGCTCTGGGGTAGTATACCCGCCGCGCAGGATTTTTTTCTGTTTTGCTCTTGACTTTTTTGCTGCGATATGCTATAATATACAAGCGGTTCGCAAAACCGCAGGAAATGCCGGTGTGGCTCAGTTGTGCAGACTGCGTTTCCGCAAGCGGAACTGCGGCGCATTCGTAATGCGCAGGTCATCGGTTCGAGCCCGCAAAACAATCTGTTAATATGCTGGTGTGGCTCAGTTGGTAGAGCAGCGCATTCGTAATGCGCAGGTCATCGGTTCGAGTCCGATCACCAGCTTAAAGGCTCCGTCTTTTGGCGGAGCTTTATTTATGCAGTCGGCAGAGCGCTGCGGCTCCGGCACTGCCGGCATTGGTTCGAGTCCGATTACCAGCTTGAAAGCTCCGTCTTTTTGGCGGAGCTTTATTTATGCAGTCGGTAAGAGCAGCAGATATCACTATTTTATTTTCTCGCTCGGCGGCTTTACGGAACCGCTGCTCGAATGCGGCAAACGCGGAGAAGTCACGCTTTTGACTTTAGATGAGCTGTACTGAATGAGGTAGGTCTCCCTTCACAGCGGGAATTGATGCTGTTACTGCTATTCTGCCGCAGATCGCGGAATTTGTCAGGACGGAATGCCGCCCTGCGCACGCCCCCGCGGTGTTATAAGGATTTTGTCTTGCTTTCTTCCGTGATTTTTAGCTTTATTTTGCGAAATTTGTATTGTCTACTTTTTGTATAATCGTTTTTCTCATATACTTTTCGTTCAAGACATAAGAAAAGTCTATGCAGCTTCGACAAAGAGTCCTAATATTATGTTTCTTCGTATCATCTTTATTTTCAGAATGCCGAAATCATGAAGAAACTATGAAGCAGACACAGGAACAGGACAATAATTGACTTGTTTCAAGCGCCGTATTCTGATATAATTGCTTTGATGCAGACGCATCAGAAGGAGGAAAAATGTGATGAAATTAAAAACAATCACAGCGATTCTGCTCGGTGCAGCCGCACTGGCAGCCGCGCCCGTCCTGCCTGTTACCCACGGCATCTGGCAGGACAATGCCGTTGTCGCAGAGGCGGCGGATTCTCTTGTTGCAAACACAACGGTGGGGCAGACCATGTATTCCCTTTATCGGGCATCCAACGGTGTTCTTCACGCTGAAGCAATCAACTGCTATACGAACACAACATCACTGACGCTCCCGGCATCCGTCTATTACGGCGGAAAGTATTACCCGATAACCGCAATCGCTCCCAATGCTTTTTCCAACCGGAACAACCTGACGACAGTTGATCTGAGCCAGGCCACAAATCTGACCATGATCGGGGAGAACGCTTTCTACCTCTCATCGCTCACATCGCTGAAAACAAACAGCAATCTCAGCATAGAGAAAAATGCACTTTGCGGATGCATCAAGCTGACAAGTGTTGACTTCGGCACAACGTCCAACATCAAAATCAGCCGTATGGCCATTAACTGCTGTACCGCGCTGCAGTCCGTCACCTTCTCCAACGCAAATGTTTCAATTTATGAGCAAGGCTTTTCTCAATGCGATTCGCTCAAAAAAATCACTTTCAACAGCAGCGTCACATCGGTCTGGCTCGAAAGCAGGGCGCTTTCAGGAATGAAGAGCCTGCAGACAGTCCGGTTCAACAGTTCTGCTACCGAACTGAAAATGTTCGCCTATGCTTTTGCAGGCACACCGCTCCAGTCGATCAACTTCCCGAGCAACATTACCACGATCCCCGCATACTGCTTCTATGAATGCAAAAGCCTGACAAACTTCACGCTTCCTTCGCAGATTACTTCGATCAACGCACATGCATTTGAAAAGGCAAAGTTGTCTTCAACCTTTACGATTCCGAAAAATGTGAGCACCATCTATGAGTCTGCGTTTGCTTTTACAGAAGGTGTCAGCAAGTATACTGTTGCTTCCGGCAACACGAAATTCAAGACGATCAATGACGCTCTGCACTCTGCAGACGGCAAGAGACTGATCAGCTATCCGGCAGCAAAAACAACTTCTTCAGTCACAATTAACGCTGAAACGATTCCGGACGGTACTATTTCCATGAATCCCTACATCGCGGCATTGAACATCCCGAAATATGTCCGCAGGAGCGGAGACACTTCCAACTTCTACGGCTTGACTGCCCTGCGCAGCATTTACCTGCCCTCTTCTGAATACAGCAAAAGCGGTGCGGAGATCATGACACGCTTTGCAAGTCTCTTTGAACAGAACAGCAAGGTCGTCGAAATCAACGGTAACCGCATCGTGCAGACACCGTACAACAACTATCCCTGCTTCTTGAGTAAATTACAGTCCTATCTGGAAGAGAACTTTGACAAATATGAGGACAAAAACTGTGCATTCATGAGTGAATTCATTGACAAGTTTTCTTCTTTTGTCGTCAATAAGGTCACAACCGGTTCTATGAGCAATGTCCAGAAAGCAGTCCGCCTGCATCAGTGGATCCTTGATTATACAACTTATGATCCGGATGTCAAGGAATACGACAGACTGAAATCAGAAGGCAAAACACCCGACGAAAAGCTGAACGATCGCAGAAATCATGTGTGGTCATCTGTTTTCCTCTTCCAAAAGGATATCGACAACGACGGCAAGAAGGAACATGTATCAGTCTGCGAAGGCTATGCAAAATGCTACGAGCTCCTCATGAGAAAAGCCAACATACTGACATACTATGTCAAAGGCGAGAATAAGAACAAAAAACTGAGCGGTCACGGCTGGAACCTGGTTTATCTGGACGGCAGCTGGTATCATGTTGATGTCACATGGGATGACACACAGTATGACAACAACCGGAAGCAGAACCGGTATCTGAACTTCCTCTGCGGGGATAACACATTCTCCAGCAATGGTCACGGCGACTTTATCTGGTCTCTGCCAGAGAATCCGGATACCACAATCCGTGCGAACAATTACAACTATGACAGACTCAGCAACAGATTTAACTATTTCGCAAATATGGAAATTCCGAAATAAACTGATTACTCCCCCTTTCCTCTTTGCCGAAGGCCGCACACCGGATACCCGCCGGCGTGCGGCACCGGCACATACCATGACTAACGAACAGGAGATTAAAGAATGAAATTGAAAAAGCTCACCGCCGTGCTGCTCAGCGCGGCATCCCTCGTATCCATGCCGTTCACCCCGGCTCTGCAGGACATCTGGCAGGATGCCGCTGTCACGGCAGAAGCGGCGCCCTACTACAACTATTATTACTACACGACAGGCAATATCACCTATCAGTTCGATCAGACGAACAGAACCGCCTATGTCTATTCCGTCAACAACAATGCGACTTATGTCACCATCCCGCTGGAGGTCAAATATGCCTCCTCCGTCTTCCCGGTCGTCGGCATCCGTGAATACGCTTTTCAGGGCTGCTCCAATCTGACCACAGTTGACCTTGCGCCCGCCAAGAAGCTGACCTACATCGGGAAATATGCGTTTTCCGGCTCAAGCGTCCGCTATGTCTACATCGGCAGCAACGCCACGGTGGATACCGGCGCGTTCTCATACACATCCAGTCTCGTAAGCCTGACGGTTGAAGGCGGCGGTGAAAATGTCACTTTCCGGACCAAAGTGTTTGAGCAGTCACAGATTCAGAGACTGAACTGCTACGGCAAAAAGATCCGGTTTGAGGATCAGGCGTTCTATATGTCTATCAATATGACATCCCTCTATTTTGCAAGCAATGTCAGCGATATTTATATCGGCAGCTCCGTTTTCCACAAAATGGACAAACTGACAAATGTCACCTTCAGCAACAAAAACGCCAAGCTCTCTCTTGGCAGCTATGCATTCTGCAACAGCGGACTGACATCGCTCAGTCTGCCGAATACGGTCACAACGATCCCGGACAGCTGCTTCTGCGGCTGCAACTTCTCGAGCCTGACGCTGCCGGCTTCGGTGAAGACCATCGAACAGTACGCGTTCTCTTCCGCCGTGCTTCCGGAAACTGTCACAATCGGCAAAAATGTGACCAGCATCCACGAGACGGCATTCGGGAACGCCTCCGGCGTCAAGCAGTTCAGCGTCGCTTCCGACAACCCGAAATACAAGTCCGATGTCGGCGTCCTGTATTCCAAGGACGGCAAAACGCTTCTGAACTATCCGCAGGCCAAGACAGGCAGCGGGTACGCGACCAGCGCGACAACGATCCCGGACTGCGCGATTGCAAACAACAAGAACTTAAAGACGCTCACCATCCGGAATTATGTCCGCCGGAACAACAGCACCGTCCGTGACACCGCATATTTCCCCGGCCTTGATAATCTGGAATATCTGAATATCAACAACTCGGAATACAATAACTCCAACGGTAAAACGCTTCTTTCCAATTACGGAGAGCTGTTCTCCGGCACCAAGCTGCATGTGATCAACGGAAACGAGATCGTGGTCCCTGCTCAGAACGGCAATGAACCCACCTTCAACAGCAAGTTCAAGTCTCTGATGGAATCCAGCTTCGAGATCTATTCAAATGTGTCCTTTATGAAGCGCTACCTTGATACGATGTCGGACTATGTGGTCAAAAAGGTAACGACCACCTCGATGTCACAGATCCAGAAAGCGATGCATCTGCGCAAATGGATCATTGACCGCGCAGACTACGACCCGGATGTCATCAGATATCTGAACATGAAGGAAAACGGTCTCAACCCGTCTGAGTCTCTCAACAGCCGCAAGAATCATGTGCCGGCATCCGTGTTCCTGCACAAAAAGTCCGACGGCAAATACTACACCGTCTGCGAAGGCTATGCAATGTGCTATGAGCTCCTGCTGAACAAGGCCAATATCAACGCGGTGACGGTCGGCGGCGACAACATTGAAAGCGACAAGCGCGGCGGTCACGCCTGGAATCTCATCCAGATCGGCGGAAAGTGGTATCATGCGGATATCACATGGGATGATGACGACTACAAAGATGCGAGCCTCGTCCACAGATTTGACAACTTCCTCTGCTCCGATGCGCAGTTCCACAGTGACAGCCACAAGGTGTATGACTATCACGGATACAACGATTACAGCATCAGCAAGACCAGAACTACGATGCTCGCAAATGTCGACAACCGCAAGCTCGGCGACCTGACCGGCGACGGCAAATATACCAGCGCGGATGTCACCAAGCTCCAGTCTTATGTCGGCAAGTCCGTCAGCAATGCCATTCTCGGAAAAGGCGACATGAACTTGGACGGCCGGATCACCGCTGCCGATGTGACGATGCTCCAGAGCTATGTCAACAACGACTGGATCTACTACGCAACGCCCCGTATCTATGCGCTCTTCAAGGCAGAACAGTAAACAGACAAACCAGATTCCAGAACCCGCTCTGCGCTGCCGCGCGCCGGCTGCTCACCGGTGCGCGGCGGTTTTTATGATTTGAAAGGAGTAAGGAAAACCATATCGCTGTCACGGACAACCGCGATATCCGGCGCGGGGAATACTCCAGTCAAGGAGCCTTTGCGTACTGCAATTCACTGAAAACCGTCTCGATCGGCAAGGGAATCGAAAAGATTGACAATTATTCTTTCAGTAAGGACATCCGGAAAGACAGTCCGGGGCTTAAAGTCACCTTTCGCGAGGGCCTGACTGCAATCCCTGCAGAAGCCTTTGCAAACACACATGATCTGATCTCCGTCAAACTGCCTGAAACGCTTGAAACAATCGGTGACAAGGCCTTCTTGAATTGCAGCAGTCTCACCGGTGTCGTTTTCCCGGATTCGATCAAAGAGATCGGTGCGGGCGCGTTCGACAACACCGGTCTGAAAAAAGTGGAACTTCCCGGCTGCAAGCTGAACAGGGGTGTATTTTGGGACTGCGAACAGCTGGAAACCGTCATCATCGGTGAAGGAACAGAAATCATACCGGAGGCATGCTTCCGGTACTGCCGCAATCTGAAAAGCATCATGCTGCCGGATTCAGTGAAGGAGATCCAGTGCGGCGCATATGATTCTGACGGGGCCTTTGCAGACTGCGAGAGCCTGGAGACTGTTTCAATCGGCGCGGGCATTGAAACGATCGACCGCCGCGCATTCCGCACGACCGGCAAGGGACTTGATGTCACCTTCCGGGAAGGAACAAGAATGATCCCGGACTTCGCTTTCCGGGAAAGAAGCGAACTTGTGCGGCTTGTGATTCCGGAATCCGCGATCATGCTCGGAGGCCTCGCTGTTTCCGGCTGTGACAATCTGCGCACGATCATCTTCCGGTCGCCTGCCTGCGTCATCCCGGACACCGCAGATGCGATCCCGGAAAATGCCGTGATCTACGGATGGAACAATAGTACTGCACATGAGTACGCCGAAAAATACGGCAGGACCTTTGTGCCCCTGCGTGAGAACGACACGACCGTCCTGTTCAGCTGTGACCTGAACCTCGACGGAAAAACCGACCGTGCGGACGCAGAGCTGCTCTTCCGCGTCATCGCGGAGGCGCCGGCTGACGGAGATACACCGGACTTTGATATGCTCTGCGCAGCAGACCTTGACTGCAGCGGCACACTGACACTCATGGATGTCAGCCTGATGCTCAAGGCCGTTCAGGCCGCCGATCAGCCGGTTCCGTGATCGGGGCAAAGGCATTTTATGAATGCAGCAGCCTGTCCGAAGTCCGCATTCCGGACAGAGTATCAAGACATAATCAGCCGCCCCGCAGAATAAAAACTGCGGGGCGGTTCAGCTTGTAAATAAGGCGGTATCTCCGATGGATCAATCATGTGGCTCCGCCCCGTTCAGCACAGCTTTTGCAGGCTGTTTCTTTGGCAGTTACAGCCAGAACGGGATTATTCATTTGCCTTGACAATGACCTGTCCCGCAGTCGGCGTATCCATACCGCCGATCAGATTCAGAAGCGTGGATTTTCCGGCACCGGAAGGTCCCAGAATGACCACAAATTTACCCG
>JAILIG010000010.1 GCA_024695445.1 Oscillospiraceae bacterium | reverse complement strand
AAGGGCATCGGCACCAAGACCGCACAGCGCATCGTGCTGGAACTCAAGGACAAGGTTGCCAAAACGGCCGCATCTGCCGGCATTTCGCAGATACCGGCCATGGCGGCAGGCGGCAGCATGGACGAGGCAATGTCCGCACTTCAGGTGCTCGGATATTCCGGCACGGAGGTCGCACGCGTGCTGGCGGGGCTGGATCCCGCGCTGCCGTCCTCGGAGCTGATCCGGCAGGCGCTGCTGGAATTCGGCAGGAATCTCTGATGCCTGAGCCAGAACATCAAGACAGGAGCATCCGGGAAATGAATATCAGAAAACACGCCCTGACGCCGGCGCTGATTGCTGCGCTGATGCTGACGGGCTGCGGAGGCGGTGCGTCCGTGCAGGAGACAACTGCCGCACAGACGGCGCTTTCCGTTCAGGAGACGACCGCATCGCGGACAGCATCCGCGGAGACCGCCGCATCTGCCGCCGGAACGGAGCAGACCGGAACCTCCGTCAGCGGGACCGCTGCGGCTGCCTCCGGTACCTCCGGCACTGCCGGTACCGGCAGCACTGGCAGTCAGACGACGGCAAAGGAAACCGGCACGACTGCGGCGGAGCAGAAGCTGCCGAAGGATCTCGGCGAGGCCAAGCAAACGCTGCTGGCCTTTCTCGATGCCGTGCAGAAGAACAATGTCGGCAGGATGCAGAAGCTCTCGAACCTCGACGGCATAGCGCGGCTGATTACGGAATTTTATCAGGAGAGCAGCAGCAATGTCGCATCGCACCGCTCGGAGCTTGTCGGCGAAATCAAACAGACCGTACATCAGGACAGCCGCATCGTGCGCTGTGCGGAGTGTGTACGCATGAGGCAGATCCGGCAGGACGAAGCCGAAATGATGCAGGAGCTTCTTGCGGAACGCCCGGAGCTGGCGTTTTCGGAGGGGGCGTTCCTGCGGGAGGTCCCCGTGCCGGATCAGATATTTGTCTTTCACCTCAGCTCTGGCAGCAAGACAAGCCCGGACGAGGATTATTTCGTCGTTTCCAGAAAGGACGGCAAATATCTGGTCGATCTGAGCACCGGATACAGCCCGATCAACGGAATGACGCTGCACAACCGCATCAAGGACAAGACGGCAGAGGCCAATTCCCGCGCAGCGGCGCTCATGAAAACGCTGAATACCGCGATGGCCCGGCTGAACGCGCAGTCTCCGGAGGCCGGAAAGCTGGACGGCGTTTTCGGCTTCGGCTATAACGATCTGGTCGATGCCGTGCAGCCGAAGCGCGTCGGCAGCCGCGAGGATGTGCTGAATGCGCTGAAGGCGACGGTGTTCGCTGCAAACCGCAGCGCGTTTGAACATACCGAGGGCATGATGATCTCCGTGCAGAGCGGAAAAATCACGGCCGTTCTGCTGGAGACTTTCGGCACGGAGGATCCCGTCAGCTTTGAGATGATTCCGGTTTACGGAACATACCCGAAGGCGATGACGCTGGACACGCAGCTGCAGCAGATGTCGCAGAGACAGGCGCTGACATACGCCGCGGGCTGAAGACTGCAGGTTGCAGCAGAATGAACACACTGGAGGTTATACAGAAAAGGATGAGACAGAGAAGAATTTGTGCGGCGCTGGCCGCGCTGATGACAGCGGCTTCCCTGCTGACCGCCTGCGCGGGCAAAGAAAGCTCCGCGGCAGGCACGGCGACCGCAGATACCGCACAGACGACCGAAAGCACCGCCGGCTCTGCGGATGAAACCGGAACCGCGGCAGAGACCGGCGAAACCGGTACGGACGGCAGCAGGACGGAGGGTACGGCCGCAGACACGGCGCAGTCCGGCTCTGCGGAAACGGCTGCCAAAACCGGCACTTCCGGAAAATCAGGAGAGAGCAGCACCGAGCCTGCCGTCTCCGGTATCACGGAATATGCGTCCGTGCCGTCATCGGGCGAGGGCAAAGAAGCCTATGACGCGCTGATTCATTTTCTGGAGGCCTGCAAGGCGGGCGATACCGATGTCATCCTCAGCAGCTCCAATCTCGGCACGGCAGACGGGCTTCCGAATGCACCGGATGTCAGGGCGGCCGCAAAGGAGCTGAAGCTGGATTCATATTCTGTCGGACGCTGCGCGGAAAACAAGGTCATCGCGGAGCAGTACCGCGAATACCGCGCTGAGGCGCTGGAGTCGCTGCAAAAGCTTTCGGGCGAGGAGCGGCAGCAGGCCGAGCTGCTCATGAAGATGCTGCCGGAGGTGGACCGCGTATGGGTATTCGATGTGAATGCCGCATTTTCCGCCGCCTCAAAGCCGTCCGATAGTCCGATGTATGTCATGCGCACGGGCGGAAAGTGGCAGGTCGATCTGTCTATTCTCTCCGCGATGAGCGGCTATGTCGGCAAATCGAAGATTGCCTCTGCGAACAGCTCGGCCAAGCAGGTGATGAAGGCCTTTAACACGGCGCTGATCGATGCGGATGCGGAGGATGCCGTCAGCATTATGCAGCTTGACGGCCGGTATACCTTCAAGGGCAGCGACTTCTCCGGCCTGACAGATCCCGCATCCGTCACGGACCGCAAGACGCTGCTGCAGCACATCAAGTACAAGGTGCAGATGTATTTCCCGAAGATCACCGAGCTGACGGCCATGGAGGTGCAGATCAGGGAGGGCTCGGTCGAGGCCGTTGCCGTGGCACAGGGCGACATGACCGACGGCGTGACCGGCAGGAAAACGCTTGTCTACGGCACTGCGCCGAAAGCGATGCAGAAGGACAAGCTCGAAGAGCACCTGACGATCGGGCAGGCGCTGGAATATGCAAAAGCGGACTGAAAAACCGTATGAACAGTCTGAACAGATAAAAATCATGCGCACAAAAAAATCTGAACCATCAGATCAAAAAGGAGGATCACACGATGAATCTCGACGAACTCTTAAAGGAAGCGATTACAAAGCCGGAAAAGCGCTCGCTCTTTTTGCAGATGCTGATTAAGAGCGATGTGTATGTCATCTGCAAGAAGCCTGTCAAGCACGATGAAATCAACGGCGGCGTACAGATGGAGCTGATTACCACGCAGAATCCGGACGGCGACATCTTCATCCCGTTCTTTACGAGCTACCGCGCACTGCAGCAGTTCGCAAAGCGGTATGTCAACTGCTACAAGCTGAACTGTCTGCGTCTGTTTGACCTGATTCAGTCGGCAAATGCCGTTCTGAACCCGAATTCCTACGGCAAGGAGTTTTCCTCGCAGGAGATCCGGAGCATCCTCATGGTTGCACGGAATCTGAACATCCCTGCCATTTCGCTGAAGGAGGAGGACACGATCGAGTACCGTCCCTCGAAGAAGCAGCTCGATCATCTGATCCGCCCGCTGACGCGCTATCTGGCGCGGCAGGCCAATGTCGATGCCTGCTATGTCGTCGAGATGGTGCGCGGCTGTGAGCGCCCGCAGACGCTCTTTGTCTTTGACATGATCGGCAATACGAGAAAGCTGTTTTTCCCGCTGTCGAAGTATATGCAGAGCTTCACGAAGCACGGCGACCGTCTGGTGTTCATCAGCCTTGAGGAGCCGGCCGGCAAGAAGGCCGTCGAGGGCATCGAGCCGTTTTATATCCGGAAGAAGCGTTATTTTGAGAAGTAATCCGCAGTGCGGACAAGGAATGTGAGAAGCAATGATACAGACGAGTTCCCACCAAACCGAGGACGGCGGACAGCAGACGGAGCGGCTTTCCTCTCCGGCGCTGATCCCGCAGGATTCCGAGCTGGAGCGTTCGCTCCGCCCGAAGTCCTTTCAGGAATACATCGGGCAGGACAAGGTCAAGGAGAATCTTGCGGTCTACATCGAGGCGGCCAGACGCCGCGGCGAGCCGCTGGACCATGTGCTGCTCTACGGCCCGCCCGGCCTCGGCAAGACGACGCTTGCGGGCATCATCGCGCACGAAATGGGCGTCAATCTCCGCGTGACATCGGGACCGGCCATCGAAAAGCCCGGCGATCTGGCGGCGCTGCTGACCAATCTCGGCAGAGGCGATGTGCTGTTCGTCGATGAAATTCACCGGCTGTCGCGTGCGGTCGAGGAGATTCTCTATCCGGCGATGGAGGACGGCGTGCTGGACATCATGGTCGGAAACGGCCCCGCCGCACGCAGCATCCGCGTCGATCTGAACCCCTTTACGCTGGTCGGCGCGACCACCCGTGCCGGACAGCTTACGCCCCCGCTGCGGGACCGCTTCGGCATCGTGCAGCGGCTGGAGCTCTACACGCCGGAGCAGCTCTGCGACATCGTCCGCCGCAGCGCCATGCTGCTGGACATCCCGTGTGACTACGACGGCGCGATTGAGCTGGCATCGCGTTCCAGAGGTACGCCGCGGATCGCAAACCGTTTGCTGCGCAGAGCGCGCGATTTTGCGGATGTCATGGGCGGCGGCGTCATCACGGAGGCGACGGCGCGCCACGCGCTCGAACGGCTGGAAATCGACGAGCTCGGGCTCGACAAGCTCGACCGCAGAATGCTCGATATGATCATCCGCGGATACCGCGGCGGTCCGGTCGGTCTGGAGACACTGGCCTCGGCGCTCGGTGAGGAGGCCGTCACGCTCGAAGATGTCTGCGAGCCGTATCTGATGCAGCTCGGTATGCTGGCGAGAACGCCGCGGGGACGCTGTGTGACGCGGCTGGCGTATGAACATCTGAATTACCCGACAGAGGACGGCGGTGCGGCGAAGCAGTATTCGCTGTCGGATATGCTCGACGCGGATACGCCGTAACGGCTGAGCAAATCCCGCAGAAAGCAGAGGAGAGAGGTGAGCGGCATGAGCCTTCTGCCGTCGCGGAATCACAGGCATAACAGGGAAGTGCCGCTGCCGGAGCGGCTGATCAACGGGCAGTCGCTCGGCGATGTTTCGCGGATGAAGTTCGGGCTGTCCACGATGAGCTACAGCGGATGCGAGGTCATCGCGGTCTATAACGCGCTGCTGCTCGCGGGAATTCCGCAGCCTCTGCCGGATCTTGCAAGGTACATGGAACGGTTCCGGGTGCTGGGCGGCTTCTGGGGTACGAATTTTCTTGCACTGGGGCGCTGTCTCAGACGCTTCGGGCTGCCGGCAAAACGGGTGCGGCGGCGTGCGAAGCTGCTGGCCGGGCTGGAGGCGGGGAGCATCTGCCTGATGGTGTACTGGACGGGGCGGCGGTTCCTGTCGCCGGTCCACACGGTCTGCATCCGCAGAAGCGGCGAGGGGACGATCGCGGTGTATAACCAGTACAACAACTGCGACCGCGTGCTGGACGAGCCGACGGAGCAGTTTCTCGCAAAGCGCCTGATCTTCGGGTATATTACCGGCGCCGAGGCCGCGCTGCCGTTGATCTGAAGTGCTCCGGCAGCGAAGTCAGAAAGCCGTTTGTTCCGTTCTCTCCGGCAGAATCATGCAGGAGACAGAAGCGAAAGATCCGGAACAACGCCTCACTTCTGACCGACATCTGCGAATCATTCCGCATTTCCAAAAAAGGGAGGTTCCGCCATGAGCGGTATCTTGAAACCGGACGGCCTGCGCGGCATCGCCATGAGCGAGCTGCGCTGCGACCTGCTGCTGCATCTGGGCAGAGCCGTCGCACAGGCAATCGGCAGAAACGCCGATCATCAGCCGGTGATTTATCTTTGTCACGATCCGCGGCGCAGTGCCGAGCCGCTGGAGGCAGCGCTCTGTGCGGGCATCTGCACGGGCGGCGGCATTGCGAAGTGTCTCGGCGTGCTGCATCCCGGCGCAATGGCGCTGCTGATGACTGCCGAGGACGCCGACTGCGGCATTGCGCTCAGCGCAGACGATGCACCGTATGAAATCAACGCGGTGCGGCTCTTTGCGAAGGGCGGCCTGCCGATGACGCGGGACCGGCTCGATGCGATCGCGTCTCTGATGCCCGCATCGGCGGCACTGCCGGCAAAATCGCACCGGAACTGCGGCACGATCACGCATGAGCCGGACGCTGCGGCCCGCTGGCTGCGCCTTGCCGGAATGCGCCTGAATGTCCCGCAGGAGAATCCGGAGCGCCGTCTCCGCATTGCCGTGGACTGTGCGCACGGGGCGGCATCGCCTTCCGCGGAGCTGTTTTTCCGGCAGCTGAACGCGGAGGTTCTGATGCTGCACCGCACACCGGACGGCATGAACATCAACCGCGGCGGCGTGTGCCACACGGATTCGCTGGCAGAGGTGGTCCGTGCGCAGTACTGTGACGCCGGCTTTGCCTTTGACGGGAGCTGCGGCCGCGTGATCGCCGTGGACGAAACCGGCGAGCTGATTGACGGCAGCCGGCAGCTTGCGATTTTCTGTCAGGCGATGCTGGATGACGCACAAAGCCCGCAGTCTGCGGAGCTGCTGCTCTCCGGCGCGGTGACGGGCGACCGCACGAATCTCGGATTTCTGCGGTATGCGCGGGAGCACAGCATTCCGCTGACGCAGACACAGACGGCGCCGCGTGCGGTCATGGAGATGATGCGGGAGCGTTCCGCACTGATCGGCTTTGACGGCGTCGGGTGCATCTGCTTTCCCGATCTGCCCGCGCCGGACGGCATGATGACGGCGGCGCGGCTGCTGCGGATTATGCAGCGCACGGGCAGAACGCTGAGTGCGCTGGCAGAGGTCATGGAGCCGGCTCCGCAGGTGACGGTTCCGGTGCCGATTGCGCCGCAGTGGCGGGAAATCTGGCGCAACGATCCTGAAATTTACGGCTATATCAAGGAGTGCCGCACGGCGCTCGGCGCAAAAGGCCGCCTGATGATCCGGGAGCATCCGCGGGAGCCGCTGCTGACCGTGACACTGGAGGGCAGCGATTTCATGCGCATCAACGAGCTGGCGCTGGTGCTCGGCGAGAACATCTCGCTGACGGCCGGCGGCAGCAGCGGGGAGTCCCCGCGGGCATTGATCTGAAGCACGGAGCCCGCGCCGGCATGAACCTGAAATCAGCCGCGGGATTTCCAGCGGTGCAGAAGGAGTTTTTATGGATCCGATCTGGAATCAAATGTATGAGGCTGCAAAGGCGGCACTGAATCCGCGCAGAATCTCGGAATATGTCACGGCAGGCGAGGTTGCGGCCGCAATTCTCTCGAAGTCCGGCAGAATCTATACCGGCGTCTGCGTGGACACCTGCTCGACGCTCGGCATCTGTGCGGAGCGCAGCGCGATTTTTGCAATGCTGACAGCCGGCGAGCAGGAAATCGACAAGGTGCTGTGCATACTGCCGGACGGCAGCTCCGGCGCGCCATGCGGTGCCTGCCGGGAGCTCATGGTGCAGCTCATGCCGCAGACCTACGGCAGCATTGAGATCATGGTCAACAGAGCAACCGGCGAGACCGTCCGCCTCGGCGACATCACGCCGATGTGGTGGATTCCCTGATGCCGCTTTTGATCTGACACCGTGACAGACGACATACGGCGCAGACAGCGCAACGCCGCAGGGCGGATACAGAAATGTTTTGAAAAAATGAAACCTGGAGGAATATATGGCAAAGGACTGGAGTGCGGAGGAAACCGCACGCATCATCAGTGAAGTGAAGAACCCGACCTGCTCCAATCAGGAGCTTGCAAAGCAGCTCGGCAGATCGGCACAGAGCGTCGCCGCCAAGAAGCGGCATCTCGCCGGACTGGCAGCGGAAGATCAGCCCGCAGCGGAGAAGAAACCGGGCGAAAAGCATACCCGCGGCAGACGCGGCAGAAAGTCTGCGCAGAAAGTCCGGCAGGAGGCCGTGACGGAGGTGCAGGAGACCGCGGCAGCCGCCGAGGCACCCGCAGCCGCTGAGGAGCCGGCGGAGAAGAAGTCCGGCGAGCAGCACTCCCGCGGCAGACGCGGCAGAAAGTCCGCGCAGAAGGCGCAGCAGGAGCCCGTGCCGGAGGCGCAGGAGACCGCAGCATCCGCCGAGGCGCCCGCAGCCGCAGAGGAGCCGGCGGAGAAGAAGTCCGGCGAGCGGCATTCCCGCAGCAGACGCGGCAGAAAGTCCGCGCAGAAGGCGCAGCAGGAGCCCCAGCAGGCCCCCGCACCGCAGGAGAGCACGCCGGAGGGGAAAACGCAGGACGCGGAGCGCGCCGCACTGGCTGAGCTGGAACGGAGCTTTGTCATCCGGCAGACGGCACCCGCCGCAGAGACGCCCGCAGAGCCCGCGGCAGAGCCGAAGTCCGAGGAGCAGCGCTCCGGAGAACGCCGCGGCCGCGGCAGACGCGACAGAAAGCCGCAGAACCGTCAGCCCGTGCAGGAGCCGGCAGCGGAGATCGAGGAAATCGCAGCAGAACCGCAGGAAATCGCGGAAGCAGAGGACACGGTGCAGGAGCTTCCCGCCGTCCGGATCTGGACGCGTGAGGAGGATGCGATGCTGCTGATCGCGCCGCTCAGAAGCGAAGATGACCTGGCAGCCGAGCTGCACTGCACCCGTGAGGAGATTCACGCACGCCGTGAGCAGCTCAAGAAGCAGCGCATGGAGGAAAAGGAGCGCAGACAGCGCGATTACCGCAGCCGCCGTGCCGAGGCGCAGAAGCGCCGCAGAGTGCCGCTGGAGCGCTGTACGACCGAGCTGCGGACGGAGACCGAAGCCGCAGAGGAATGGGCAGAGGCCGTCGAGGCGGAGAACGCCTTTCTCGCGGAGCCGGAGGACGCCGACAAGCGGATTTCCGCGATCCGTGCGGCTGTTTCGATGCTCCGCAGCAGCAGTGAGGCAGCAGCCGTCAGCGCGGTGCGGGACTTCCTCGCCGTGACGGATTTCATTCTCGGCAGCGGCATCTGAGCCGTTTCCGCCGGAGGCAATACATGAGAACAGCAAAATCATGGGCGGATTACCGCCTGATTGACACGAAAGACGGGGAGCGTCTGGAGCGCTGGGGCGATGTCATCCTGATTCGCCCCGATCCGCAGGTCATCTGGCAGACCGCGCCGATGACCGACCTCTGGGACAGAGCCGACGGGCATTATTTCCGCTCCAAATCCGGCGGCGGCCAGTGGGAATACCGCAGAAAGCTGCCGGAGAGCTGGGTGATCCGCTGGCGGGAGCTGCGGTTCATCGTCCGCCCGACCGGATTCAAGCACACGGGACTGTTCCCGGAGCAGGCGGTCAACTGGGAGTGGATGACGGAGACGATCCGGAATGCCGGCAGACCGGTCCGGGTGCTGAATCTGTTTGCGTACACGGGCGGCGCGACGCTGGCGTGTGCGGCGGCGGGCGCCGAGGTCTGTCATGTGGACGCGGCAAAGGGCATGGTGCAGTGGGCGCGTGAGAACGCGGCACAGTCCGGCCTGACGGAGAAGCCGGTCCGCTGGATTGTGGATGACTGCGAGAAATTCATCCGCAGAGAGGTGCGCCGCGGCAGAAAATACGACGCGATCATCATGGATCCGCCATCCTACGGCCGCGGCCCGAACGGCGAAATCTGGAAGCTGGAGGACAGCATTTACGGGCTGGTCGAGGCCTGCCTCGATGTGCTGTCGGACAACCCGCTTTTCTTCCTGCTCAACAGCTATACGACGGGACTTTCGCCGTCTGTCATGGGCTATCTGCTGCATTCCCTGATCGTGCCGAAATGCGGCGGGCAGGTGTCGGCGGACGAGATCGGCCTGCCGGTGGAGCTGGCAAAGGCCTCGCTGCCCTGCGGTGCAACGGCTGTCTGGCGCGGAGCGGAGTCCTGAGATGACTTTTGGGGGTGCGCATATGGAGATTCGGGAGACGATTCTGCAAAAGCTCCGGGAGATTGAGCAGCAGGAGCAGGTCACTGTCCTGCACGCGGTCGAATCCGGCAGCCGTGCATGGGGATTTGCCTCTCCGGACAGCGATTACGATGTGCGGTTTATCTATGTGCGCAGAGCGGAAGCCTATCTGCGGCTCAACCCGCCGCGGGATGTCATCGAATGGCAGCTCGACGAGACACTGGATATCAACGGCTGGGATCTGCAAAAGGCGCTGTGCCTGATGCATGCCTCCAATCCGACGCTGTTTGAGTGGTGCGCATCGCCTGTTGTGTACCGGACGACGGATTACTGGAAAACAGTGCGCAGCCGTGCCGCAGCGTACTTCTCGGTCAAATCCGGCTTTTGGCATTATCTCAGCATGGCACGGCACAATTACCGCGCTTATCTGACGGGCGATTCGATCCGTCTGAAGAAGTATTTTTATGTTCTGCGTCCGGTGCTGGCCTGCCGCTGGATCCTGGAAAAGCACACGGCACCGCCGGTGGCATTTTCCGAGCTGGCGGACGCGATGCTGGAGCCGGCTCTGAAGCCGGTCACGGCAGAGCTGGTGGCGTGCAAGATGCAGACCTCGGAGCTCGGTGCGGGCGGGCAGGTGCCTGTGCTGCATCCGTATCTGGAGCAAAGCCTCCGTGAGCTGGAGGCGGAAGCGGCAAAGCTGCCGGCAGAGCAGCCCGGAGACTGGGCGGTGCTGAACCGGCTGTTTCTGGATGGCATCCGTGCGGGCGGCTCGCGCCTGCCGGAATGACCGCCTGCCGCCGTCTCTTTTTTCTCCGCTTTCATTCCCGCGGGACAGTGCCCGCAACAGAAAAGGAGCATCATGGAACCCTTAATTCAGATTGAAAACCTCCGCTTTTCCTATCCGAATCCGGAAATGCCGGAGCAGAGCACCGAGGTGCTGAAGGGCATCAGCCTGACTTTCGGGCACGGCGAGCTGGTCGCGGTGCTGGGGCATAACGGCTCCGGCAAATCGACGCTGGCCAAGACGCTCAATGCGATTCTGCTGCCGACCTCCGGCACCGTCACGGTCGCCGGCATCGACACGAAGGACGAGGAAAAGCTGCTTGAGATCCGCCAGCACATCGGCATGGTCTTCCAGAACCCCGACAACCAGATCGTTGCGACCATTGTCGAGGAGGATGTGGCGTTCGGGCTGGAAAATCTCGGCGTGCCGACCGATGAGATGCGCGTGCGTGTCGATCAGGCGCTGCACGCCGTCGGAATGTACGAATACCGTACACACGCGCCGCATCAGCTCTCCGGCGGACAGAAGCAGAGAGTGGCAATCGCCGGCATCATTGCGATGCGGCCGGACTGCATTGTGCTGGACGAGCCGACTGCGATGCTTGATCCGCAGGGCCGCAAGGAGGTCATGCGGACGGTGAAGCTGCTGAACCGCGATTACGGCATTACGATCATCCTCATCACGCATGAGATGGACGAGGCCGCACAGTGCGACCGCGTGATTGTCATGGATCACGGCGAGGTCGTCACGGATGACCGTCCGGAAGCGGTCTTCTCGCAGGTGCAGCGGATGCGCAGTCTGGGGCTGGATGTCCCGCAGGCCACCGAGCTCTGCGATCTGCTCCGGCAGGCGGGCTATGCGCTCCCGCCGGACATTCTGCACGCCGACCAGTGCATCGACGCGATTGCGGAATTATTCTCTCAGAAAGGAATTGTCACGAATGCCGGTACTGGAAGCGATTGATCTGACCTATACTTACAGCATCGGCACGCCGTTTGAAAAGACGGCGGTCGATCATGTCAATTTACAGATCGAGCAGGGCGAATTTGTCGGCATCATCGGGCATACCGGCTCCGGCAAATCGACGCTCATGCAGATGCTGAACGGTCTGCTGAAGCCGACCTCCGGCACCGTAAAGCTCGACGGGCGCGACATCTGGGAGAAGACGGCCGACCGCCGTGCCGTGCGGTTTCAGGTCGGGCTGGTGTTCCAGTATCCGGAATATCAGCTCTTTGAGGAAACTGTTTATAAGGATATTGCATTCGGGCCGCGGAACATGGGGCTCGATGAAAAGGAGATCGACCGCAGAGTGCGCGAGACAGCGGAGGCCGTCGGGCTGAAGCCAGAGCTGCTGGAACAGTCGCCCTATGCGCTCTCCGGCGGACAGAAGCGCCGCGCCGCGATTGCCGGTGTCATGGCAATGGAGCCGAAGGTGCTGATTCTCGACGAGCCGACGGCGGGACTGGATCCGAAGGGACGGACGAAGATTCTGACGCAGCTGCGGGACTACCACCGGCGCACGGGCTGCACGGTCATGCTCGTCTCGCATTCCATGGAGGATGTTGCGAAATATGTCTCCAGACTGCTGGTACTCTCGCACGCTCAGGTCGTCTGCTATGATACGCCGTCCGCAGTCTTTGCACGCGGGGATTCCCTCGCGGAAATGGGACTTGCACTGCCGCAGATCACGCGCATTTTCCACGGGCTCCGCGCAAAGGGCGTGGAGATCCCGGACGAGGTCTACACCGTGAAATACGGCGCAGAGCAGCTTCTGGCGCTGCTGAAGGGCGGTGAGGGCAAGTGCTGAAGGACATCACACTCGGACAGTATTTCCCGATGGATTCGGTGGTTCACCGCATGGATGCCCGGTTCAAAATCGTCATCACGCTGCTGTTTCTGGTCATGCTGTTCTGGGGGCAGCGCGTCACGGCGCTGATCGCGGGCTTTGTGTTCGTCGTGATTGCGACGGCCTGCTCGAAGATTCCGCCGAAGATGCTGGTCAAGAGCCTCAAGCCGATCGTGCCGATTCTGATTTTCACCGGCTTTCTGAACCTGTTTTTCTTCGGCGGCGGCACGGTGTACTGGGAGTGGAAATTCCTGAAGCTGACCGAGCAGGGCGTGCAGGCGTCGGTCTTTATGATCGTGCGCATCTGTCTGCTGATTGCCGGCACCTCGCTGCTGACCTATACGACCTCACCGATCGTGCTGACGGACGCCATTGAGTCGCTGCTCTCCCCGCTGAAAAAGCTGAAGCTGCCGGTGCATGAGCTGGCGATGATGATGTCGATTGCGCTGCGGTTCATTCCGACACTGATCGAGGAAACGGACAAGATCATGGCGGCACAGAAGGCACGCGGCGCCGACATGGAAAGCGGCGGGCTGATTCAGCGTGCAAAGTCGCTGGTGCCGGTGCTGATTCCGCTGCTTGTCTCCGCATTCCGGCGCGCCGAGGAGCTGGCGCTGGCAATGGAATGCCGCTGCTATCACGGCGGCGAGGGCAGAACCCGTCTGCGCGTGCTGAAAAGCGGTCTCCGGGATTATATCGCGCTGGCACTGACTGTTCTGCTGCTGGCGGCGGTCATCGTCATCAACGCGGTGCTGGGGTAAGCGGAGAAATCCATTTGCCGGAGGGTTTCCACCCGGATAATCCGCTGCACAGAACAGAAACAAGGAAGGGAGATACCGCCGGTGCGGACCATCAAAATGACCGTCGCGTACAGAGGAACGCGTTACCACGGCTTTCAGCGGCAGCCCAATGCGAGAACCGTGCAGGGAGAGCTGGAAGCGCAGCTTGCCCGCGTGCTGAACGGCCCCGTGACCGTTTACGGCTGCTCGCGGACGGATACGGGGGTACACGCCAACCGGTTCGTGCTGCATCTGCACACGGAGCGGGAGATCCGCTGCAAAAACCTCACCCGCGCCCTGAACGGCTATCTGCCCGACGACATCTCGGTGCTGAGCTGCGAGGACGCCGCGCCGGGGTTTCATGCGCGGTTTGACTGCAAGGGCAAGGAGTACCTGTACCGCATTCACAATCATGAGAGCAAAAACCCGTTTCTGACCGATCTCGCGTATCACTACCGCCGCCCGCTTGATACGGCGCTGCTGCACGAAGCGGCACAGGCCGCCGTCGGGACGCATGACTTTCACAGTTTCTGCGCACAGGCAAAGCCGGAGACAGACTGCGTGCGGACAATCTATGCGATTTCCGTAAGAAAATATGAAGATATGGCCGAGGTGCTTGTCAGCGGCGACGGTTTCCTGTATAATATGGTCAGGATCTTAGTCGGCACACTGCTGGACATCAACGAGGGCGTATTCCCGCCCGATGCGCTGGGCGGCATCATCGCGGCAAAAGACCGCCTCTGCGCGGGCAGAACGGCAATGGCACACGGACTGTATCTCAACCGCGTGTTTTACGGGGACGACCTGCCGTTCAGACAGAACAATCCGGAAAGGGGAGAGCCATGAGCAGACCAAAAGAGGAAGCACCCGATCTTTACGCGGTGCGCCGCCGGAAGCGGCGGCTCCGGATGCTCAGGCGCAGTCTGCTGTGTCTGGCGATTGCCGGCGTGCTGCTGCTGCTGTATCAGAAGCGGGACATCTGGATCCCGCGTCTGGAGACGATCGGCTCCAAGCATCAGAGTATGCGCGGCGACGGCTCTGCGGCAGAGGGCGAGTTCCCGCTGCCGGTCTACGGCGGCGAGGGCTACCAGATCGGGAAGATGAACCAGAAGCTGCTCGTCCTGAGCGACAGCTACTTAAATATCTACGAGACAAACGGCTCGCTGCATTCGTCCCGCCAGCACACCTACGGCAGCCCGATGCTTCAGGCGGCGGGCGGCTATGCGCTGGTCTATGAGAGCGGCGGCGGGCGGTTCCGGCTCGACAACAGCTCCGGCATGAAATATGAAAAGAGCATTTCGGACAGCATCATCTTCGGGCGCGTGTCCGGGGAGGGCGAGGTGCTGCTCGTGACCTCGTCCGAGAGCTGTTCCTGCCGGCTGCTGGTCTTCAATGTCAAGGGGCAGGCGTACTACGAGCGGAACTGCGTCGAGGACATCACGGAGGCGGCGTTCATGCCGGACGGTTCGGGCTGTTACGCGGTCAGCATCCGCGTGAAAAACGGCTCCATGCAGTCCGTTGTCCACGCATACAGCTTCAAATCCGGTGATCTTTGGAGCAGTCAGCCACTTGACATGCTCGTGATTTCGGTATATAATACTGATAGCGGACTGTTCCTGCTGGGAGATGAAGCAGCCTCTTATCTGGACAGCCGCGGCGCGGTTCTGAGTACCTTCCGCTACCCCGATACACTCGCAGGGGGAGACTGTGTCGGTGATACGGCGGCGGTGCTGCTCCGCAATGATGACAAACACACCTACACCGTTGCCATTCTCAACGGTGACGCGACAAACCCACTCTGCCATGTCTATGACAAGACAGTCAAGAGCATCGGGCTGCTGCCGGACAGCAGAAATGTGCTGGTGCAGCTCCGGGCAAGGCTGGAAAGCCTGCATCTGAACGGCTCCGTCGGAAACACGGCGGCGGTCAACGACAGCTGCAGCAGCTTCCTGCAAATCGGTTCATATGTTTTTCTCACCGGATATGACCGGATCGAGCGCGTATCCTTTAAGGGTTAAAGTCAGGATTCCATATTACAGACAGAAAAAAAGCTGCCGGAGCATCCGGACAGCCGAAGTTCGTGCAAATGCACGAGATACGGGAGGATGAAACAGGAATGAGCACCTTTTTTTGGTGGATTTTTGACGCATTGGTCATCATCATTTGTATTTTTGTCATTTATTCAAACGGAAAACGAGGCGTGACCAAGGTTCTGGTGCTGGGCATCGGATATTTTGTCTCTGCGCTGGCGGCATCTTTCGTCTCAATGGCGATGGCGCCGGTGCTGTATGACGGCGTGACACAGGATACAACTGTCTCCGCGATCGAGGATGCACACCGGCATTTTGACCTGTCGGCCTGTGTCAGCACGGCCGTGAACACCAACCAGTACGGTTTCACGGTCGATAAGGGTATTGTCCGCAGCTATCTGGATTCGGATGACTGCGACCGGTTTGTCGGCAGGCTCTATACGCTGTTCAAGCAGAAGAACGGCGGCAACGAGTTTTTGAACATCGACCAGACACGCAAGGTGGTCTACGATGCCGTGACGGCAGGCTACGGCAAGGCGCTGGACGATTATCTGCCGGCGTATGTCCGCGCCAATTTTGAAAAGCAGACTGCATCGGATCCGTATATGATGCGGGAGCTGATTTCCCTGCTGCGCACACCGAACACCGCGTCACAGGCCGTGACCTTCTCCGAGGAGTCCTTTGCAAAGGAGCCGACGCTGGAGGTGCTTCAGATTTTCAGCTATCTGATTATCTTTTCGATCATCATGGTCATTGCGGCGGTCATCGGCGCGCTGCTGGAAAACACAATGTTCTTCAATAACACCCGCACCAAGGAACGGGTGCTCGGCGCGCTGGTCGGCGTGATCGAGGCACTGACCGTTCTGATGCTGATGACGCTGGTGGTGCGGCTTCTAGTCATGCTGGGCGGCGGCAATCTGCTGTGCTTCAACGAGCCGACGATTCAGGAATCCAAGCTGTTCAGCCATTTATATAACCACCTCGACATCATTCTCTGACAGAATGGAAGCGGGGACGGGAAGAAAGGAGCAGGCATCCGCTGCCGTGCGGGTGCCGGAGTGATACAATGGTATTATGCACACGGTGTAAAAAGAGACCTGCAGTCGTGTTTATCACGACAATGCACGGAAACGAGAAGCGAAACGAAGGCCTCTGCCTTGTCTGCGCAAAGGAACTGAATATTCCGCAGGTTGCTGAATATATGGAGCATATGGGCATCACGGACGAGGACATCGAGCAGATGAGCGATCAGATGATGGATATGATGGAGGACGAATCCTTCCAGATGGGCGGCGCTTCCACGCTGCCGAACTTTATCCAGAGAATGTTCCGTGACCGCGCCGACGACGAGGAACCGTCGGAGGACGGCGCGGGAGAGAGCGGCGGGGAGCAGCGCCCCAAGCCCGAAAAGCAGCCGGAGCGCCCGAAAAAGCCCGCTGATAAGAGCAAAAAGCAGCCGGAGCAGAAAAAGGAGCTGAAATATCTCGACAATTACTGCACGAACCTCTCAAGGCGTGCCGAAAGCGGCGAAATGGACGGCGTCATCGGCAGAGACAAGGAAATCTCCCGCGTGATTCAGATTCTCTCGCGCCGGCAGAAGAACAATCCCTGCCTGATCGGTGAGCCGGGCGTCGGCAAGACCGCGATTGCAGAGGGGATCGCACTGCGGATTGCATCGGGCAATGTGCCCTTCCACCTGCAGGACAAGAAAATCTATCTGCTGGACATGACCGCGCTTGTCGCGGGAACCCAGTTCCGCGGCCAGTTCGAGAGCCGCGTCAAGGGGCTGGTCGAGGAGGTCAAGGAGCAGGGGAATATCATCCTGTTCATCGACGAGGTTCACTCTCTGGTCGGTGCCGGAGACTCCGAGGGCTCGATGAACGCCGCGAATATCTTAAAGCCCGCACTGTCGAGAGGCGAGGTGCAGGTCATCGGTGCGACCACCTTCTCGGAATACCGCAAGTATATCGAAAAGGACGGCGCACTGGAGCGCCGGTTCCAGCCGGTGCGCGTCGATGAGCCGACGGTTTCCGATACGGTCGAGATCCTGTGCGGCGTTGCAAAATACTACGAGGAATTCCACCGCGTCAAGATTTCGCGGGAAATGCTGCGGCTTTGCGCTGTGCTTTCCGAGCGGTATATCACCGACCGGTTTCTGCCGGACAAGGCGATTGACCTGCTCGACGAGAGCTGTGCCTATGTCAGCATCCGGCATCCGGAGCTGACGGAGCTGGAGCGCCTGACCGGCCAGATTGCCGCGAAGGAGGAGCAGATCGAGGCGATTGAGTCCGACGCGAATCCCGATTATCAGAAGCTGCAGGAGTGCAAGGGCGCGCTGATTCACCTCAAGGCACGGCAGGAGGAGCTGACGGCAAATCCGGCGGAGGTGTCGGTGGAGGCGGGCGACCTTGCCCATGTCATCGAGATCTGGACGGGTATCCCCGCCAACAAGATCGAGGAGACGGAATATGCAAGACTCCGCGAGCTCGAATCGCATCTGAGCGCGCATATCATCGGGCAGGACGAGGCGATTCATGCGCTGGCCGGCGCGATCAAGCGCACCCGTATCCAGATGAGCAAGCGCCGCAGACCGGCATCGTTCATTTTCGTCGGTCCGACGGGCGTCGGCAAGACGGAGCTGGTCAAGGTGCTGTCGGAGGAGCTGTTTGATTCTCCGGAGCCGCTGATCCGGCTCGATATGACCGAGTATATGGAAAAGCACGCAGTTTCGAGGATGATCGGCTCGCCTCCGGGCTATGTCGGCTATGACGAGGCGGGACAGCTCACCGAGAAGGTGCGCCGCAGACCGTACTCCGTCATTCTTTTTGACGAGATCGAGAAGGCGCATCCCGATGTCATGAACCTGCTGCTCCAGATTCTCGACGAGGGCAGAATCGACGATGCGCAGGGCAGATCGGTCAATTTCGAGAACACGGTCATCGTCATGACCTCGAATGCCGGCAGTACGGACAAATCGACCGGTGTCGGCTTCAACCGGACCGAGGGCGAGATCTCGCGTGAAAAGGCGCTGAAGGCGCTGAAGGATTTCCTGCGGCCGGAGTTTGTCGGCAGAGTCGATGAAATCATTGTGTTCAAGCCGCTGACCGAGGAACATTTCGCAAAAATTGCCGACCTGATGCTGAAGGAAACGGCAGAGGCTCTTTCCGAGCGCGGCATCACGCTCAACTGGGACGAGGCATCGCTTCGCTGGATTGCGAAGGAGGCGCACGGCAAGAGCTACGGTGCGCGTGATATCCGGCGCGTGCTGCGGCAGTATGTGGAAGACCGGATTGCCGGCCTGATCGTGGACGGCGAGGCTTCTCCGGCGGTGATTAACCTGTCCGGTGCCGAGGACGGCGTGACGGTGACAGCGGATACGGCAGAATAAATTAAGCGGTATCTCCGGATTCCAATGGGGCTTTACGCCTCATCGCACTCCGGACGGAAAAAGAGGGGGACGCCCTGCGGCAGCGGGCGTCCCCCTTAGCTGTATCTCCGGCGGATTCATAATGAAGTGCTGCCGGCAGACCGTACAACGCATTTAGTTAGCGTTAGCATACTATTATTCAAACTCACGAAAATCCGTCTGATTCGCTGAAACTGCTTGACAAATCAGGGCGGAAGTGCTAAAATAAACGCGGTTAGCAGTTACTAACCGTTTTCTTTTGGATTGTGATTAGCTGCTGCTAACAGGATATCTCCGGGATTGCCGCGGCGTCTGAAGTGGCTGCATCGCCGGCAGGCGGCGCTTCCCGTATCCGACGGCTATTCTGCACATGAACAATGCCCGAAGCAGAAATGCTTTTATTCGATTTCTGGATTTTTATGATGATTGCGGTATACCTCTTGACAAAGCAGCGGTTCTGCATTAGAATAAAAGCGTAATGAGGGAGTAGCAAGCTCTTTCGAGCAACAAGTCAACATCCTGGCCTTTCGGTCTGGCTTGTTTTAATTTGCGAGACTCATGTATAACTTTTGGGCGAATCACCTGCCGTAAGCTATGCATGAAGTCTGAATCTGATCTTCACGGACATGGCTTTCGGTCATGTCCGTTTTGTTTTGCCCGAAAAAAGACATCCGAATGTGAAGAGAAACGAGGTACATGAACATGAGCGAAGCAGAAAGAAAGTTTTTGGAGGTCCGCGGCCTGAAAAAGAGCTTCGGCAGCGGCGACACGAAGCAGGATGTCCTGCGCGGGCTGGATTTCACGGTCAGCAGGGGCGAATTCTGTGTGCTGCTGGGACCTTCCGGCTCAGGCAAATCGACGCTGCTGAACATTCTGGGCGGCATCGACAGCGCGGACGAGGGTGAAATCCTCATCAACGGGGACAAGCTCGAAGACATGAATGAAAAAGGCCTGACACGCTACCGCCGCAGACATCTCGGCTATGTCTTTCAGGCGTACAACCTCATCCCGAACCTCAATGTCAAGGAGAACATCGAGGCGGGCGCGTATCTCTCGGAGCAGCCGCTGGATATCGACGAGCTGCTGAAGATTCTCGGCCTTTTTGAGCACCGGTACAAGCTCCCGAACCAGCTCTCCGGCGGACAGCAGCAGCGCGTATCCATCGGGCGCGCAATCGTCAAGAACCCGGATATTCTGCTCTGCGACGAGCCGACCGGCGCGCTCGACTACACCACATCCAAGGAGATTCTCAGGCTGATCGAGGAGGTCAATCAGAAGTACGGCAACACGGTCATCATGGTCACGCACAACGAGGCGATCCGCCGCATGGCAGACCATGTCATCAAGCTGCGCGACGGCCGGATCCGTCATGATGACCGCAATACAGAGAAAATCACAGCCGCCGCGCTGGAATGGTAAGGAGGCGGCTGCATGGAACACATTCAGTTTGGAAAGCGTCCGAAAAATCCGCTGCGCCGCCGTGTCTGCCGCGATCTGCTGCGCGACTGGAAGCGTTATCTGATGATCTTTGCGATGCTGGTCGTCACGATCGGATTTGTTTCGGGAATGTATGTCGGAAACAAAAGCATGATGGCCTCGCTCAGCAGCAATGCAGAGAAATTTCACCGGGAGAACGGGCATTTCGAGCTGTCCCGCGCTGCCGATCCGGATATCATCGCAGCGATTGAAACCGGCAAAAAAGCCGATATGGCAAAGATTTTCCGCGAGCGGGCGTACGAAAAAGCCGCACCGGACATTGAAAAGGCGGTGCGGGAGGCCGTAGAGGAAAAGGTCCGCGAGCAGGTGAAGGCCGGAATCACGGAGCAGGTGACCGCGGCGGTGGACGCGCAGCTTGCGGAGGCCGGCGCAGACCTGCCCGAAGCAATCCGGCAGGAAAGCGTTGACAATGCGCTCAAAGCCGCAATGAATGAGAACTACGAACAGGCGGTCCGCGATGCGCTGAACGCGGCTTGGGACTCGGAGGACTACAAAAACGCCCTCTCCGAAGCGACCGGCAAGGCGCATGACGAGATTGACAAAGAGATCGACAGGGAATATGACAAGCTGGCGGAGCGTTACGAGCTCGACCGGTTGTTTGACGCGGTGCCGGTCCGTGTGTATGAGCTGTTTTATAAAAACGCGGAGGAGCATCTTCCCGGCAGTCCGGATTTTGAAGGGACCGTCCGGGTGTACGGCGAGCGCAGGGAAGTCAATCTCTACGATCTGCTGTCCGGCAGAGCGCCGGAGAATGACCGCGAAATCATCATCGACCGGATGCACGCGGACAATGCCGGCATTCGGATCGGCGACACGGTCAGGGCAGACGGCGCGGAGTTTGAGGTCGTCGGGCTTGCCTCGTTCACCGATTACATCACACTGTTTGAGAGCAATACCGACACGATGTTTGATGCGCTGACCTTCAATGTCGGCATGGTGACGGATGAGGGCTTTGCACGCATCGGCACGGCGCTGCACGCAAATTACGCCTTTACCTACAAAAACGCGCCTGCCGATCTGTACGAGGAAAAGACCTTGTCCGATCACTTCCTCAAGGCGCTGATTACGCAGACCGCCGTGTCCGAAAAAGAGCTGGAAATCAAGGACTATGTGCCGGCGTATGCAAACCACGCCATCACCTTTGCGGAGGATGACCTCGGCTCGGATGTGGCGATGTGCGGCGTCATTCTCTATGTGCTGACGGCGGTGCTCGCGTTCATTTTCGCGGTGAACATCAGCAGCACGCTGGAAAAGGAGGCCTCCGTGATCGGTACGCTGCGGGCGTCCGGCTTCACGAAGGGCGAGCTGCTGCGCTACTACATGAGCGCGCCGCTGCTGATCGTCGTGCTGGCGGCGATTGTCGGCAATGTGCTCGGCTACACGGTATTCAAAGACATCGCGGTCGGGATGTATTACCAAAGCTACAGCCTGCCGACCTATGAAACGCTCTGGACGCCGGAGGCGTTCATCCGCACGACGGTTGTGCCGTTTGTGCTGATGCTGGCGATCAACCTGATCGTCATTGTCCGGATGCTGCGGCTGTCCCCGCTGAAATTCCTGCGGCACGACCTCAAGAAAACGCGCCGCAAAAAGGCAGTCCGTCTGCCGCGCTGGAGCTTCTTCCGGCGGTTCCGTCTGCGCGTATTGCTGCAGAATATTCCCAATTATCTGATGCTGTTTGTGGGCATCAGCTTTGTGATGCTGCTGCTCTCGCTGGTGGTCGGACTGCCCTCGACGCTCTCCTATTATCAGGAAACCATGCCGGGCATGATGTTTGCAAGGGAGCAGGTCATCCTGACCGATTACAGGGATGAGGACGGCGAAATCGTCCGCACGGAGACGGAAGGCGCAGAGCCGTTTTCGATGAACGCGCTGGAATACCGCACTGCGAAGTACAACGAGGAAATCGCGGTTTACGGCATCGCGCCGAACAGCCGCTATGTCCGCCTGACGGAGGAGAAAAATCCGGATGATATGTGGATTTCCACGGCCTTTGCAAAGAAGTATCACCTGAGCACGGGCGACCGGTTTACGCTGCATGAAAAGTACGAAAACAAGCAGTACACATGGAATGTCGCCGGCGTGTATGACTACGACGCGGCGCTGACCGTGTTCATGCAGAACGACCGCTTCAACGAGATCTTTGAACGGGACGCGGACGCCTTCACCGGTTACCTCTCGGACGCGGCCATTTCCGATGTGGACGAGCAGCAGATTGTCAAGCGGATCACATCGGACGACATGATGAAAATTGCAAAGCAGCTCGATCATTCCTTCGGAAACTACATCCTGTATTTCCAGTATGTCTGCATGATCGTTGCCGCGATTATCCTGTATCTGCTGACAAAAATCATCATCGAAAAGAACGAGCGGCCGATTTCGATGGTGAAGATCCTCGGCTATGAGGACGGCGAGATCGCACGGCTCTATCTGCTCACAACGGCGCTTGTCGTCATCGTCACGGAGCTGATTGCGATTGTGATCGGCTACTATGCGATGAAGCGGATGTGGGAGATCATGCTGCAGGGGCTCAGCGGCTACTTCGCATTCATCATGAAGCCGGAGGGCTTTGTCAGGGAGTTTGCGCTGGTCACGGCGGCCTATCTCATCATCTCGGTCTGCGATTTCCTGCGCATCCGCAGAATCCCGAAGGTGCTGGCGCTGAAAAACGCAGAGTAAGCGCGCAGTGTCCGCATCTGATCTGGAAAGCGGCTGCGGTGCAAAGCTGAAAAAACGGCAGTACACTGTCTGATGCAGTGTACTGCCGTTTTGAATGTCGGGGGATTATAACTGACTGCCGTCCCGGTAAAGAAACACATTGAAGATGAAATCGTTGTTCCAGTAGCCCTCGACCGTCGAAGGCAGGAACTCGACGCGCAGACCGTGCTTTTCGGCAAAGTCCGTAAAGAACTTCCGGCTGTAAAAGAGCTTCGGGAGCCCCTCGTAGCGCTTTTCGTAGTCCTCGACCGTTGCGCGGCGGTAGGCGAGGAACGCCTCCTGCTTCTGCTCGTCGTAAATGTCGATGAGGCCGATGGAATACACCGTCTTGCGCAGCATTTTCTCCAGCACCTGCTCCGCATATTCGAGATCCTGGAAATAGGCAAACACGCTGTTGGAGAGCAGGCAGTCATAGACCGGCGTTTCGGGCAGATTCTTTGCCTCGTCACAGAGCAGATCGTCCGTGTCCAGCACCTTTTTTGCAATGTCGATCAGCGCCGCGGAATAATCGACGCCGCCGGTGCGGTAGCCGTCCCGCGCAAAGAGCAGCAGATTGGCGCCGCTGCCGCAGCCGACCTCATAGACCGAGGTCATCGGACGGGGCGCGCCCGCGCCGAGCTTTTCCCGGATCATCTCATACTGACCGAGCATGGCCTCCTTCGAGAGCTTGCCGCCCTGCACATCAAAGCCGTTGCAGCGCTTTAATTCCACGAACAGTGCCTCGGCATCGCCGGCGCAGGCAGCAAAGGAGCTGTCGTCCAGCTGCCGCTTCTCCCAGATGCGCTTCCAGTTGTTCTTCGGCCGCACCGTCTGTGTGAGAGCCGCTTTGAGCGCGTCAATCAGCGCGTCGTTTTCCTGCGGCGTTTTGACGGCGAGCCGGATATACGGCCTGCCGCCGACCTTTGTGCTCAGATCCTTGATGAGCAGATTGTCCTGCAAAAGCAGCTCGGCCAGTGCCGCGGAGCCTGCGCTGCCCGTGACCTCGGCCATGATGTAATTGGCCTGCGAGGGCACCGGACGGATGCCGGGAATCTGAGAGAGCGCCGCGAAGAAGCGCGCACGCTCCGCCCGCAGCAGCGAGAGTCCGCGCTCGTAGTCTGCGCGGTATTTCTCAAAGATCTGCATATAGAATTCCGCCGGCGAATTGATATTCCAGATGGCAAGCCGTCCGCAGATATCCGACACGAGCTGCGTATCGCCCGATGCCAGCACACCGAGGCGCAGTCCCGGAATGCCGTGGGACTTGGAAATGCTCTTGATGACAATGAGCTGCGGATTGGCCGCGAGGAAGTCGCGGTCGAGGAGCGAGAGTGCGGAATCCTCCGCGAAATCGGCAAAGGATTCGTCCACGATCAGGCGGATACGCTCTCTGCCGGCCCATTCCGTGAGGGTGTTGAGCTCCGCGCGGGACAGGCAGTTTCCGGAGGGATTGTCCGGGTTGATGAGCACCAGCGCGGAGATGCCGCTGCCGGTGAAGAAGTCCGTCAGATCCTTTGCGGTATAGGTGAAGTCCGGCGCCTCTGCCGAAAAGACGATCTGCTCGCCGGCATAGCGGTTCGGATATTCCTCAAAGGTCGGACGGATGATGCCGAGCGTACCGGAGAGCTCCGCCGTCAGTGCGGAGATCAGCTCCGCGGCGCCGTTTCCGACCGTGATCTGTTCAAAGTGGACGTTGAAGTTCTTGGCCGCCAGAATGCGGTTGATTCTGAGGCCGGACGGGTACTGCATGACGAGCGTGTCAAAGCTGGCGCGCATTTCGTCACGCATCCGCTCCGTCGGGAAGAACGGGTTGACGAGATAGCAGAAGTCGTGCAGATCGGGATAGCGCCAGTAGCCGCCGTACCGCGAGCTGATACGCTGCATCTGCGAGACGCCCTCCGCCGGGAACAGCGTCTCGGCAATGTCGAGGTCCTGCACATCGTCGATCTCGTACCAGCGTTCGCCGGAGAGGCGCTTCGCCTGGATGCGGGAGCTGTCGAGCATCGCAATGATCTTCAGCACCTGCTCGTAATACTGGTTGTTGCCCATCGCCTTGCTGTACGCTTCGAGGAACGGGACATACTGGTTCGCGGAGAAATCGCGGCTGAATTTATAGATATTAACCGTCTTGTAGTAGTCGGCGGCTTCGCTGAAGCGGAAGCTGCTTTTGGACACAAAGCCGAGAATGTGATCCTCGGCGTCGATTTTGACGCAGGTGCCGTCCATCCAGCTCTCGTAGCGGTCCACGAGTGCGAGGTTCGGGCGCGGATCTGCGATGAGCTGCTCGACGATCCGGCCCTCAAAGATCAGGTCGGACTCAAACAGCAGCGTGTCCTCGGCGCAGAGCCATTCGTGCGCGAGCCAGAGCGAATAGATGTTGTTGGTCTGGTCATAGATCGGGTTCTCGACAAAGACGACCTCCGTTTCCAGTCCGAGGGAACGGATATGTGCCTTGAGCGCCTCGCCGCAGTAGCCGATGACAACGACGACGCGTGTCAGGTGCAGTGTTTCGAGCTGTCCCATCAGCCGGTCAATCAGGCGCACGCCGTTGACCTTCACCATGCACTTGGTATTGTCCTTTGTGAGCTCCTTGAGGCGTTTTCCCATGCCGGCAGCCAGAATAATCGCCTGCATCAGTCAGCCCCCCTTTCTCAGATTTTTCCGTCCAGTGATTTCAGGATATAGCGGCCGCAGAGCTTTGCGCTCTGGCCGAGATTGTAGATGCGTTCACTGCGCGTTTTTTCAATGATTTCGCGGTAGTCCTCACGCTTTGCAAGCATTTCCGCGATGATCGCCGGAACGCCGGAGACCTCATCGGGCTTCACCGATCTGCCGATGACATTGCGCAGCGTGATGTTGATCGGCTTGGTCCGGATTTTGTCGTATTCGGGATTCATAATCTTCATCGGCGTGTCGATGAACAGCACCGGACGCCTGGTGACAAAGGCGAATTCCCACGAAATATCCGACCAGTCCGTGATGAGGATATCAGACTCCATGACCGGATTGTTCGAGGAGAAGTCGGTCTGGATCTGAAGATGCGGGTTGTCCGCATACTGCTGCTTCAGCAGCTCAAATTTTTCGGGTTCATGCCGCACCTGCTGCGGATGCGGGCGCAGGATGACCTCGTAATCGGTTTCGGCGAGTGCGGCGAGCAGCGGCTCCACGCACAGGTCGATGATGTTGTCCGGCTGCCAGGACGGCGCGATCAGGATGCGCGGCACGGCGTTTTCGGAGTGCTCCGTGCTCTCGTACTGTGCGATCATCTCGTCGATCAGCGGGTAGCCGGTCTCGACGAGGCGTTTTTTCGGCGTGCCGTAGAGTGCTTCGGCGTCGCGGATCTCCGAGAAGGTGTCGGGGCCCGGACAGAACACGGTGTCAAACCAGTCGAGCGCACCCTTGCGGAAGGTCAGCGCCGTGCTGCCCATGCCGTGCGAGGTGAAAATATATTCCACATCCGCACGCACTCTGGAGCGCTTGACATGGTATTTTTCGAGGTCCGGCACGGTCATGACGCAGATATCGCAGTCGAGCTTCATGAAAAGCGGGATCAGGCTGGTGTCCGAGGCGGCGTAGTACGCCCTGATCTGCTCCCGCGGATCCGAAAAGATCTTGTCGTTCGGATCGCTGGTCACATAGTGGATGATGACATCCGAGTGCTCGCAGATATAGTCGATGATTGCGGAGAAATACTTGAAAAAGCCGCTCTGCTCGGAGTAAAAGACGAGACGCTTGTTCTGCTCGGCGGCAAATCTGCGGCAGTCCTCCTTCTCCTTGGCGCGGTACTGCTTGTGAATGCGCTCTTTTTCCTGCCGCTGGGCGTCCATTTCGCGCAGCACCTTGAGATCGACATACTTCTGCGGCGGCATGACGAGATTGAGCAGGTACATGACCGGAATCGCAAAGAGGTTGCCGAAAATCCAGTACAGGCCGACGCCGGCGGGCACCAGAAATGCAAAGTATGCGGAGAACGCGATCATAAACGCGGTGGTCAGGAACTTGTTGAGCTTGCCCTGTGTCACCTGAAGGATGTTGATGCGGTTCTGCACCCAGCACATGAGCCAAGCGCTCAGGCCGGAGAACAGCGGCACGAGCAGGACGGCCGGGTTTGCGAGCGAGGGCATCGCGCTCAGGTCGATGCCGAGAAAGCGCGTGTTCAGTCCGGCGATCTGCGAGACAGCATCGGCAAACTGTGCGCCCTGCGGCAGCACGCCGGCCTTGATCTGCGAGATGATGCCCGGCTGATACGAGTTTTCGGTGATTTCGGCGATGCCGGGCAGCGCCGCGAGCCATTCGCGGAGGCCGGAGAGCGCATCACCGGGAATCCGCAGCACAAAGGACAGCGGATGATAGATGACATACACCAGTCCCAGCACGAGCGGAATCTGAATCAGCAGCGGAATCATGCCGGCGAGCGGGCGGTAGTGGTAGCGCTTATAGAGCGCGAGCCGTTCGTCCGCCAGCTTGTCCTTGTCGTCGATATACTTGATTTTCAGGGCATTCTCCTCCGGCATAAGCTGCACCATGCGGATGGAGTTTTTCTGTGTCCACAGGTTGACCGGAAAGAGCAGCACCTTGGTCAGCAGCGTAAAGAGGATGATGCTCAGGCCGTAATGGCCGGTCAGACGGAAGCACAGGCGCATCATCCAGCCGAGCGCCGTGCCGAGTGTTCGTATCATTCGGAAGCCTCCGCGGAAAGCTCAGTCGTTGTCGTCGAGCAGATCGGCTGCCGTGACCTCGTCCTTTTCGCGCTCTGCGGGGCGCACAGCCGCCGGAGCGGTCTCCTCGTCCTGCTTCCGCTTCAGCGCACGCTTGATCTTGCTGCGGTAGACACCGATAGCTGTGCCCGCTGCGATCACAACGCCGACGCCGATCTGGATGAGGTAGCTGGTAATGGCGGGATCAATGTACGAAAAGCCCGCCGACATGGGAACAAAATACATCATTATCTTTTTCTCCTTCTTCCTCGGCAGAATCACACTGCCGTCTCCCCGCAGACGCCGCACTGTCACGCAGCATCCGCAATCCATACTGATTTATTATACATGATTTTTCGGAAGAAGTCAAGATAAAACCGCATACTCCCGCTGCTGTACGGCAATCTGCACAGAAAATCCCGCAAAAGGCTTGACAAAGCCGCAAACCTGATATATAATAAGAAGAAAGAAGCTCATTGCGCAGGGCGCAGCGCCGCAAAGCTCCGCGCCGCATTCCGTCTCCTTCCCGTTCCGGCAAGGGGGCTTTTTTATTCCTGTGCAATGCTGCCCGGATCAAGCAGAGAGAAAGGAAGCTCCGTCATGAGACATCCCGAAAAATACAAGAGACAGTTTTTTGAAGCGCCCGCAGGCGAAATGAAATGGGCAAAAAAGTCCTATATTGACCGCGCACCGGACTGGTGCAGCGTCGATCTGCGCGACGGCAATCAGGCCCTGATGATTCCGATGACGCTGAGCGAAAAGCTCGAATTCTTTGCAGAGCTGGTGCGCATCGGCTTTCAGGAAATCGAGATCGGCTTCCCGGCGTCCTCGGACACGGAATATGAATTCTGCCGCACGCTGATTACACAGGAGCTCATCCCCGACGGCGTGACGGTACAGGTTCTGACGCAGTCCAGAGAGCATATCATCGCAAAGACCTTTGAGGCGCTGAGAGGCTGCAAAAACGCGATCGTGCATCTCTACAACGCGACCTCTGTGCCGCACCGCGAGCAGGTTTTCCACATGAGCCGTGAGGAGATCCGGGACATCGCGGTGTCCGGCGCCGCGCTCTGCAGGAAATACCGTGCAGCGCACGAGGGCAATATCCGCTTTGAGTATTCGCCGGAGGGCTTCACGGCCACGGAGCCGGAATTTGCGCTGGAGATCTGCAACGCCGTGCTCGATGTCTGGCAGCCCGACGCGGATCATCCGGTCATCATCAATCTGCCGGTGACTGTACAGCTCTCCATGCCCCATGTGTATGCCAACCTGATCGAATATATGTCCGACAATCTGAAATACCGCGAACATGTCATCCTCTCGCTGCACGCGCACAATGACCGCGGCTGCGCCGTCGCAGATACGGAAATGGGACTGCTGGCGGGTGCGCAGCGCGTCGAGGGCACGCTCTTCGGCAACGGCGAGCGCACGGGCAATGCGGACATCGTGACGCTCGCGCTGAATATGTACTCGCAGGGCGTTGATCCGAAGCTCGATTTCTCCGATCTGCCGCGCACCGCGGAGCTCTGCACCGAGCTGACGCGGATGCCCGTCAACGAGCGGCAGCCGTACAGCGGCAAGCTGGTCTATGCGGCGTTCAGCGGCTCGCATCAGGATGCGATTGCGAAGGGGCTAAAATGGCGGGCCGAGGGGCATGACGGGCCGTGGACCGTGCCCTATCTGCCGATTGATCCCGCCGATGTCGGCAGAGTTTACGAGACGGATGTCATCCGCATCAACAGCCAGTCCGGCAAGGGCGGCATCGGCTATATCCTCGAAACGCGCTACGGCTACAATCTTCCGAAGAAGATGCGCGAGACCGTCGGGTATCTGGTCAAGGGCATCTCCGACCGGCTGCACAAGGAGCTGTCCCCGGACGAGGTCTACGAAATTTTCCGTACACACTATATCAACCTCACCGCGCCGCTCAACATCACCGAGGTGCATTATGTCCAGCACAACGGCATTGAGGCGACGGTCGATCTCTGCCTGAACGGCACGACGGCTTCGGCGACCAACACCGGAAACGGCCGTCTGGACGCCGTCAGCAATGCCATCCGCTCGTATACGGGTTTCCGCTATGACATCAGCACCTACACCGAGCACGCACTGGAGATCGGCTCGGATTCCAAGGCCGTCTCCTATGTCGAGATTCTGACTGATGCGGGCGCGGGCTACTGGGGCACGGGCATCGACAACGATATCATCACATCGTCCGTCAAGGCACTGGTCAGCGCCGTCAACAATATGCTGCTGGCAGAGCAGTCTGCGGACGGCGGGAAAGGAGCAGGGGAATGCTGATTTCCGGCGCAGAGGCGGTTGTCCGCGTCCTGCTGGAGCAGGGCTGCGATACCGTGTTCGGCTATCCGGGCGGACAGGTCACCGACCTCTATGACGCGCTGTACCGCAAGCGCAGATGCATCCGGCACATTCTGACCGCGGACGAGCAGGGCGCCGCCCACGCCGCCGACGGCTATGCGCGGGCGTCCGGCAGGACCGGCGTGGTGCTCGCAACCTCCGGTCCCGGCGCGACCAATCTCGTCACGGGCATCGCCACGGCCTATCTCGACTCTGTTCCGATGGTTGCCGTCACGGGCAATGTCTCCTGCCGCCAGATCGGCAGAGACAGCTTTCAGGAGGTCGATATTGTCGGCGTGACGATGCCGGTCACCAAGCATAATTTCATCGTCAAGCACGCGGAGGAGCTGCCCGATACGCTCCGCACCGCGTTCCGGATTGCAAAATCCGGCAGAAAGGGCCCCGTTCTGGTCGATATCCCGCGGGATGTGCAGACGGCGCGCTGTCATTTTGAAGCGCAGGACGGCCCGGTGCCGGCGGAGCCCGTGCGCACCGCCGATGCGGACGGTCTGGCTGCTGCCGCAGCGCTGCTCTCGCAGGCCGTAAGGCCGTTTATCTATTTCGGCGGCGGCATTCTTTCGGGAGATGCCTCTGCGGAGCTGACGGCGCTTGCCGACCGTCTCGACGCTCCGATGGGCTGCTCGCTGATGGGGCTTTCCGCGGTGCCGTCCGATCACCCGCGCTTCCTCGGCATGATGGGAATGCACGGCTCTGCCGCGGCGGCAGCCGCCGAGGATGAGGCGGATCTGGTTTTGGCACTCGGCGTGCGGTTCAGCGACCGTGCGACCGGCGACCAGCACCGCTTTGCGCGCCACGCGCAGATCATTCACATTGACATTGACAATGCCGAGCTGCAAAAGAACATTCCCGCCGTGCTGGACCTCTGCGGCGATGTGAAGGACGCGCTGACAAGGCTGCTCGATTTGCTTCCGCAGCAGCATCATCCCGCGTGGAGCAGGCGGATCGCGTCGCTCCGCCGGAGAGAGGCGCAGCACGCCGTCCCGCAGAGCCGCAGTGCCGGTACGCTGCATCCGTATACGGTCATCGACACCCTGCAGCGGTATGCCGCCGGCGCGGTCATCGTCACCGATGTCGGCCAGCACCAGATGTGGACGGCGCAGCGGTATCCGTTTACGGAGCCGCGGTCATTCCTCACGAGCGGCGGTCTCGGTACAATGGGCTTCGGGCTCGGCGCCGCCGTCGGCGCATGGCTCGCAACCGGAAAACGCCCGGTGCTCTTTACCGGTGACGGCAGCTTCGGCATGAATCTGAACGAGCTTGCAACCGCCGTTTCGGAGCGTGTGCCGGTCGTCATCGCCGTGATGCGGAACGGGACGCTCGGCATGGTGCGGCAGTGGCAGAGACTGTTTTTCGGCGGCCGCTATGCCGCCACCACCCTCAGCCGTCAGACCGATTTCGTGCGGGTGGCCGAAGCCTTCGGCGCACACGGAATGCACGCGGACAGCCTGGAAAGCCTGAATGCGGCGGCAGAGGCGGCATTTTCGGCGAAGGGGCCGTTTGTCATTGACTGTGCGGTCAGCCCGGACGAGCTTGTGCTCCCGATGCTCCCGCCCGGCGGCTCCGTCGAAAACATCATCACCGAATACCCTTGAGGAGATTGCATTTGCTATGAATACCCTGAAAAAACCGGAGCCTGTCAACCGGCTCTATGTCATCGGCGTGCTCGTCGCCAATATCTCCGGCGTGCTTTCCCGCGTGTCCGGAATGTTTACGCGGCGCGGCTTCAATATCGACAGCCTCACCGTCGGAGAAACCGAGTCCAGCGGCTTTTCCCGCATCACGATTGCGTTTCACGGCGACGAGGATATCAAGGAGCGCATCATCCGTCAGCTCGATAAGCTCCACGATGTCCGCGAGGTCGAGGTCATGGAGCAGAACGAGACCGTCACCCGCGAGCTGCTGCTCATCAAGGTGCGCAACTGCGCCGAGTACCGGCAGGACCTGATGTCCGCCGTCGAAATCTTCCGCTCCAAGATTGTCGATTATTCCGCAAGCGCTGTGATCTGTGAGCTGACCGGCGAAACCTCCAAGATCGACGCCTTTATCGACCTCATGAAACCCTTTGATATCCTTGAAATGTGCCGGACCGGCATCGTCGCCCTCGAACGCGGCGAGAACTGCCTGAAAACCGTCCGCTGACACCGCCCGGACGCACGGCGGGAAGGCAGTGCCTCCGGCGGATCAGTATTGAGGGCTCTGCCCTCAAACTCCCGCGAGGGGTAGTACCCCTCGCGCAGGGGTGTGGGGGCGGCGCCCCCCACTGCCGTTCTGTCAAAGGTATCGCCCTCCTGCGGTGTGTCCGGACAGGGACAGCGGAGGGAACAGAAAGGAGAGCTGAAGCATTATGGGCATGACCATGACGCAAAAGATTCTTGCAGCGCACGCAGGGGCAGAGGCGGTATCGGCGGGGCAGCTGATTCTGGCAGCGCTGGACCTTATTCTCGGCAACGACATCACGGCACCGGTTGCGGTGCGTGCATTCTCCGGCATGGGGACAGAGAAGGTCTTTGACGCGGACAGGATCGCGCTGGTCATGGATCACTTTGTCCCGAACAAGGACATCAAGGCGGCGGAGCAGTGCTGTATCTGCCGGGATTTCAGCCGGCAGCAGGGCATTTCGCACTTTTACGATGCGGGCCGTGCGGGCATTGAGCATGCGCTGCTGCCCGAACAGGGCCTTGTGACGGCGGGCGATCTGGTCATCGGAGCGGACTCGCACACCTGCACCTACGGTGCGCTGGGCGCCTTTTCGACGGGCATCGGTTCGACGGACATGGCATTCGGCATGGCATCGGGAAAGGCATGGTTCCGCGTTCCGTCCGCGGTGCGGTTCCGTCTCAGCGGCAGTCTCAGGCGCTTTGTCTCCGGCAAGGATGTCATTTTGCACATCATCGGGAAGATCGGCGTGGAGGGTGCGCGGTACCGTTCGATGGAATTTGACGGGGACGGCGTATCCGCGCTGACGGTCAGCGACCGGCTCTGCATCGCAAACATGGCGATTGAGGCAGGCGCCAAAAACGGCATTTTCCCGGTCGATGAACAGACGCTTTCCTATCTTTCGGCGCACGGAGCCGCGGCGCCCCGCATTTACAGTGCCGACGCCGATGCGGCATACGATGCGGAATATGAAATCAATCTGTCTGAAATTGAGCCGACGGTTGCGTTTCCGCATCTGCCGGAAAATACAAAAACCTTTGCGGAAATCGGGAACATCCCGATTCAGCAGGTGGTGATCGGCTCCTGCACGAACGGCCGGCTCGAAGACCTGCGCGCCGCCGCAGAGATTCTCAAAGGGCGGCAGTGCGCGGAAACGGTGCGCGTCATCGTCATCCCCGCGACGCAGCAGACCTATCTGGACGCAATGGAGGAGGGGCTGCTCCGCATCTTTCTGGAGAGCGGCGCGGTGATTTCGTCACCGACCTGCGGCCCCTGTCTCGGCGGACATATGGGCGTGCTGGCGGTAGGGGAGCGCGCCGTTGCGACGACAAACCGCAATTTTGTCGGACGCATGGGACATCCTGATTCGGAGGTCTATCTCGCGTCACCGGCTGTCGCGGCAGCCAGCGCCGTCACCGGCAGAATCA
>JAILIG010000078.1 GCA_024695445.1 Oscillospiraceae bacterium | reverse complement strand
GTCTTCGGCATAGATATAAGCCTTCATCTCCAGCAGGTCGATCAGGCCCTTGAAATCGCTTTCGGAGCCGATCGGGAGCTGAATCGGAACGGCATTGCACTTGAGACGGTCCTTCATCATGTCCACGACGCGGTAGAAATCCGCGCCCATGATGTCCATTTTGTTGATATACGCCATACGCGGGACCTTGTACTTGTCCGCCTGGCGCCAGACGGTCTCAGACTGCGGCTCAACGCCGCCCTTTGCGCAGAAGACGGTTACCGAACCGTCCAGCACGCGCAGAGAACGCTCCACTTCGACTGTGAAGTCCACATGGCCGGGCGTGTCAATGATGTTGATTCTGTGCTCTTTCCAGTAGGCAGTGGTTGCAGCGGAGGTAATGGTGATACCTCTTTCCTGCTCCTGTGCCATCCAGTCCATCGTAGCGGTACCGTCGTGGGTGTCGCCGATTTTGTGGTTGATACCGGTGTAGAACAGAATACGCTCGGTCGTGGTGGTCTTGCCGGCGTCGATGTGAGCCATAATGCCGATATTTCTGGTTTGCTCGAGACTACAATCTCTTGGCATTCTTGGTTCCTCCTAAACTGTTTCATCCTGTGCGTTCCGCTGCATACCCGTACAGCGAACGGCAGGATCAATAGCGGAAATGTGCAAACGCCTTGTTTGCTTCCGCCATCTTGTGCGTATCCTCGCGCTTCTTGACAGAACCGCCGGTGCCGTTGATTGCATCAACGATCTCGCCTGCAAGACGCTCTTTCATCGTCTTCTCAGAGCGGAGTCTGGCATACTTGGTGATCCAGCGCAGACCAAGCGTCTGACGGCGTTCCGGACGGACTTCCATCGGAACCTGGTAGGTTGCACCGCCCATGCGGCGTGCCTTGACCTCCAGCATCGGCATGATGTTTTCCATCGCCTGCTCAAAGACCTCCAGCGGATCCCGGTCGGTCTTTTCCTTGACGATCTCGAAGGCTTCGTACACAATCTTCTGTGCGACACCCTTCTTGCCGTCGAGCATGATGTTGTTGATGAGTCGAGTGACGAGCTTGGATCCGTACAGCGGATCGGCCAGAACATCACGCTTTGCGATATTGCCTCTTCTCGGCATACTCGCTTCCCTCCTTCATAAATGATGAATTCACAGGTACTCACCCCGTACCTCGCAAACATCGGTGCGAAGTGCGCGGGTGCAGGCGCCATTGCAGAAAAGAGACAGCTCCGTGCGGGGTTCCGCACGGCTCACAGAGCGTGAGAAAAATGCTATCTATCAAATCCACAAGAGCCTTGTGGGTAAATGCGAAAACTGATTTGGTGACAGCGCAGAAGATTACTTCTTGCCTGCCTTCGGACGCTTTGCGCCGTACTTGGAACGGGCCTGCATACGGCCGTTCACGCCCTGTGCATCGAGTGTGCCGCGAATGATGTGATAACGCACACCAGGCAGGTCCTTGACTCTGCCGCCGCGGATCAGCACGACGCTGTGCTCCTGCAGATTGTGTCCGATGCCCGGAATGTACGCAGTGACCTCGTAGCCGTTGGTCAGACGCACTCTGGCGATCTTACGCATCGCGGAGTTCGGCTTTTTCGGGGTAGCAGTCTTGACAGCGGTGCAGACGCCGCGCTTCTGGGGAGAGCTCAGGTCGATCTGGGACTTCTTCTGTGCGTTGTAGCCTTTCTGAAGTGCCGGAGCGGTCGATTTCTCTGCCAGAGTCTTTCTGCCCTTCCGAACGAGCTGATTAAAGGTTGGCATATTATTCCTCCTTCTTTATAAAATAAGATATGAGTGCGCAGAGACATACCGCGCACTCATAACATTATATCTTATTTTCCGCAAATTGTCAAGCAATTCTTGATTTTCTCCGCATTTTACAATTTCCGGCACCGGAAACGGGATGCTTTCCGGCAAAACGGCGATGACCGTACACCGGAGACGGCGGTGTTACTTGAAAAAATCGCCCGTCAGCGGGTAGTCCGAACCGCGGAAGGTCAGGACGCCCTCCTTCCACTGAAACTGCGGCAGCAGCTCGTCTGTGTCAAAAAGCTGCCTGCCGAAGAACAGATTCTGCCGCACCACGAACATATAAGTGCTGTTTCCGAGGATGTCCCTTTTGCTGCATCGGTAGATGCTGTGCTGCCCGTCCGGGCTCAGGAGCCTGTGCAGCATACAGTAATCCGGCCTCCGGAGCAGGCGGAACACGGTGATGCCGGCCTGCACCGCCGCCAGAACAATCAGCAGACCGGACGCAAAGCCGGACAGCCGGGCCTTTTTGCCGGCTTTTTTCCTGCGGCCGGACCGCGAGAGCGCCGCGCCGCCGAGCAGAATGCAGAGCAGTGCGCCGAGCGCCGGCACCCAGAAGTATTCGGACAGGCCGCCGAGGATGAAATATCTGCCGTCCGGCCGGAGAATGATGCGGTATAATAGATACAGCAGTCCTGCCGAGCAAAGCAGAAGAAAGGCTCCGAACTTCCTTTTCATAATGCTGTCCTTTCCGGCGGTTATCCGATCTTGACCGCCTGTAAATAACGCACGGTGAGCTGTTCGGGGGGGACCGGCTCCTTCTGTACCGCGGCCAGCGCAATGCCGCAGGCGGACTGGCCGGAGAGATGCAGCGGCGCGGGAACGGCCGTTTTGCAGCGCGGCAGCAGCAGGGCGGCACCGTCGCCCGCAATCATCACGCGGGAGCCGTATGCGGAGATTTCCGCTGCAATTTCGTCTGCGGGGCGCACGGCATCGTCTGTCAGGCGCCGGACGGTCTGCCCGTCACTCTCAAAGAATGCGCAGTAGCAGAGCGTCTGTCTGGCCTTCAGCGCCGCACAGAGGATGCCCTCTCTGGCGCAGAGGTTCCACGCCATGCCTTCGAGCGTCGAGACGCCCGCACACTGCTTTCCGCCCGCAAAGGCGAGCGCCTGCATCGCCGCGATGCCGATGCGGAGCCCGGTGTAGGAGCCGGGGCCGTCCGCGGCGGCAAAGACATCGACTGACTGCACGGGATTGCCCGTTTCGGCAAGCAGCGCCTTTGCCATCGGCAGCAAAATCTGGGAATGTGCCCGTTCGGTGCGGAGCATCCGGCTGCCGAGCAGCAGACCGTCCCTGACGACTGCGGCCGAGGCCGTGTTTCCGGAGGTGTCAACAGCAAGGATCAGCAAGGCACTCATCTCCTTCAATCAGAATAGTACGCGGCTGATCGCCGCTGCCCGAAACCGTCACGCGCAGAACGGGACAGGAGAGCTCCGCGAGCGCCTCGGGAATGTTCTCCGCCCATTCGATCACAAAGACGGCGTGATCGAGCGGATAGTCCCAGAAGCCGGTCGTTTCGAGCGCGTCCGGCGAGGTCACGCGGTACATATCGAAGTGATAGACGGAGACACAGCCCGCCGCATGATATTCGTTGACCAGCGCAAAGGTCGGGGAGCTGACCAGATCGGGCAGGCCGAGCCCTGCGCAGAGCCCCCGCGTAAAGGCGGTCTTTCCGGCGCCCATGCCGCCGAAGCACGCGATCACGGTGCCGGGGCGGACGCGCCTGCCGATGCCGGCCGCAAAGCGTTCGGTCTCTGCGGGGGAGTGGGTTGTGATTTCCAGCATAGTATTCTCTTTTCGTTTGGATTCGGCGGTCATTCCGCCGGGATGATGTTTTTCAGCTCGACCGTGCAGGACTGCTGCGCCTCGTTCCGCTTTACGGTGACGCGCAGGGCCTCGCCGCAGTCCTTGCCGAGAAGCTGCCGGAGCGAACCGGCGATATCCTGCGCCATGCCGACGATTTCGTCGTCCCAGCCGAGCGGGAGCAGCCCGAACTGTGACAGCGGCAGCGACCAGATGTCACTCCCTGCAAACTCCGATTCGATGCGGACGCGGGCAGATACACGGTTTTCCCCGAACATCCGCGCCGTGCGCAGCTCATACTGCCGCAGCCTTCCGGCAATCGCACCGGTCAGCTCTGCGGTCTGCTCCGCCCATTTCTCCGAGAGCAGCTTG
>JAILIG010000170.1 GCA_024695445.1 Oscillospiraceae bacterium | reverse complement strand
CCGCCCGCATTTACAGGAAAGGAATACCGTCATGGCAAAAACCGCAGTTCTGGTCATGGAAATGCAGAATGACTATTTCTGGGAAAAGCGCCTGCCGAAGTTCAACTACGACGGCGAAACGCTGATTCCGGCCGTCAACCGCGCAATCGACAAATTTCAGGCGGACGGATGTGATATCATATATATCGCGCAGGTGTTCCCCGACACGCCGACCAATCAGCTCGTGTTCGGCTTCAACATGGAGGGGACGGAGGGCGCAAGGCTGCACCCCGCGCTGAAAACCGTCACGCCGTGGTGCTTTGAAAAGAATACCGCGGATATCTTTCAGGATGACCGCATCCGCGCCTTTTTGTCCGCAAACGGGTACGACCGCTATCTGCTCTGCGGCGTGGATCTCTGCGGCGGCATCCTCGCAACGGCGAAGGGCGCCGCGGAAGCAGGCGCCGCCGTGACCGTCCTGACCGACTGCTGCGGGACGCGCTTTGATCCGCGCAAAACCGCAGAAACCTATGCGGCACTGAAGGCCTGCGGCGCCGTACTTGCAGAAAGTGAGGGTACGGTATGACAATCCGGACATACTGTGACGCAGATCTCCCGCAGATGCTGGAGATCTGGAACGAGGTGGTAACGGCGGGCGACGCCTTCCCGCAGGAGGACTGCCTGACGCCGGAAACCGGTGCGGCATTTTTTGCATCGCAGACCGTGACGGCCGTCGCGGAGGAAGACGGGCGGCTGTACGGGCTGTATATCCTGCACCCGAACAACATCGGGCGCTGCGGACACCTCTGCAACGCGAGCTACGCGGTGAAAAGCGGTTGCCGCGGCCGGCACATCGGCGAGGCGCTTGTGACCGACTGCATGGAGCGCGCCGCAAAAGCGGACTTCCGCATTTTGCAGTTCAATGCGGTGGTGGAATCCAATCTGCCGGCACGGCGGCTCTACGAAAAGCTCGGCTTTCGCCCTCTGGGCGTCATCGAGGGCGGCTTCCGCACGAAGTCCGGCGAATATGTCAGCATCTGTCCGTATTACATTCCGCTCAGGCAGGCGGAGACCGGAACGGTCTGATGCTGCTTTGAAACATCTGACGAAAGGGGGGACTGCCCGATGCAGGAAAAACCGCTTCTGATCGCGGTCGTCGGCGCGACGGCTTCCGGAAAATCGGCGCTCGGCGCGGAAATCGCCGCACAGTACGGCGGAGAGGTCATCTCCGCGGACTCGATGCAGCTCTACGAGGGGCTGGACATCGCCACGGCCAAGCCGACCGCAGAGGAAATGCGCGGCGTGCCGCATCACCTGATTTCGGTGCTGCCGCCCGACCACGCCTGCTCCGTCGCAGAATATGTGGACATGGCACGCGAAAAAATCAGCGAGCTGCTCTCCCGCGGCAGACTGCCGGTCATCGTCGGCGGCACGGGGCTGTATGCCGACTCGCTGCTCGACAATATCCAGTTCCCGGAAATCCCCGCAGACGAAGCGCTCCGGGAACGGCTGCACCGCGAGGCGGAAACCCTCGGCAATGCGGCCATGCTCAGCCGGCTTGCCGCGTGTGATCCGGAAACGGCGGCGCGGCTGCACGAGAACAATCTGCGGCGGATCATCCGCGCACTGGAGGTCTACGAGCTGACGGGCATCCCGCTCTCCGAACACGCCCGCCGTTCGCGCGCCGTGCCGCCCCCGTGGAATGTCCTGCGTATCGGCATCGCCTTCAGAGAGCGCGGCCAGCTCTACGACCGCATCCGCGTCCGCGTCGGGCAGATGTGCGAGCGCGGTCTTGCGGAGGAGGTGCGCGAGGAATACGGCTCCGGCCGCCGGCGCGACACCGCCGCCATGGCCATCGGCTACAAGGAGCTGCTGCCCTGGGTGCGCGGCGAGGAGGCGTTTTCCGAGGGAATCGAGCGCGTCCGGCGCGAAACCTGCCGGTACGCCAAGCGGCAGGAAACCTGGTTCCGTCGAAATGCTCAAATCAACTGGATAAACCGCGATGAAAATTGTGAGAACCGGGAAATTTTTTCGACTTCTAAAAAAATCATAGAAAAATGCACCTCTATGTGATATAATGAATATGTGTAACCGGTTTCGCGGGACAGGTATACCCTCCCGCAGACAGGACGCATGAGCTTTCATCATGCAGATCCGCACAAAACATACAGAAATGGGGCAAGTACATTTATGAACAACAAAGGACTCAACCTGCAAGATGTTTTTCTCAATCAGGCGCGCAAGGATCGTCTGCCGCTGACCATTTTCCTCACGAACGGCTATCAGTTCAAGGGCATCATCCGCGGCTTTGACAACTTTATTGTCATCCTGGAGACGGACGGCAAGCAGCAGCTTGTCTACAAGCACGCGATTTCGACGATCGTTCCCGCAAGAGCGATTTCGATTCTCGACGCAATGGAACGCGAGGGAGAATAATATCTCATGAATGAGATCACAACGCGGATTCTGAAAGCCCTGCTGCTTCTGTTCGCGGTTGTTCTGGTTTTTTCCATTGTTTACCACCTGCTGTTTCAGGGCTACCGGACCGAGAACGCGATCTATTATGAGGTCAGCGACGCCTCGGTCTTTCAGGGCGTATATATCCGCAATGAATCCGTGGAGCGGTTCAGCGGACGCGGCGCCGTGCGGTACTGCGTCAGCGACGGCGCAAAGCTCGGTGTCGGTTCCGTCATCGCCGAAATCTACGAGGACGAAAAGCAGATCGACCTGAGACAGAAAATCGCCGAAAAGCAGGCGGAGCTTCAGCGTCTGACCAAGATCGAAAATCCCGGCACCAGCGAAAACGCTCAGCCGAATCATCTGGCCTCGCTGATCGCAGAGCAGTACAGAAGTCTCGTGCAGCAGCGTGAGCGCGGCAATTACAGCGCGCTCGGCGAAAGCAAGCAGGAGATGACCGTGCTGATGAGTACCTACGAGAAGATCACCAATCCCGACCTCGACCTCAGCGGACAGATTGCCGATCTGAAGGACGAAATTGCCATTCTCAAAAGCCAGCAGACGGAGCCGCTGCATACCGTCCGCGCCTCGCGGAGCGCGTATTTTGTCAGCTTCATCGACGGCTATGAGGATGCGCTGACCGTGGACGGCATTTCCCGCCTGACACCGGAGCAGCTTGCAGCCGTTTCGGACGAGGGCAGCGGGACGCAGGACGGCGATGTCGGTGCGATCGGAAAGCTGATTGACGGCTATGCGTGGTATATTGCCGGTGTCTTCGACAACACCAAGCTGCGCCTCTCCGAGGGGGACACCGCCTCCGTGCGGCTGGAATCGCTCGGCAGAAAGCTGACCGTCACCGTCGAGTCGCTTGTTTCGGCGGGTGATATTACCAAGACGCAGGCGGTGTTCCGCTGCGAGCAGCTCACCCATGAGGTGGTGCAGCACCGCACGGAGCGCGTCGAGATCCTGCGCAAAACCGTTGCGGGCATCAAGGTCCCGCGCTCCGCAATCCGGTTCAAGGAGCTGGAGGAGACAATCAAAAACGAGGACGGCACCACCTATACGCAGAAGACCAATTACATGGGTGTCTATGTGCGGATCGGCGAAACAGCCGAGTTCCGCAAGCTCGACATTGTCTATGAGGACGAGAGTTTTTATCTCTCCTCGCTCAATGCCGGAAAAGGCTATGTCGCCCTTTATGACGATATTATCGTGAGGGGAGTGGCCGCAGATGGAAGCTGAACCGCTGAATGCGGCGCAGGAAGCCGTTTTGGAGCGCCTCGCCGGAATCCGGCAGCGCATCGGCGCAGCGTGCCGCGAGGCCGGCAGAGATGCCGCAGAGGTCACGCTGATGGCCGTCACCAAAACAGTCGATCCGCTGCTGATTAACACGGCGGTCGATGCGGGCGTGACCGTGCTCGGCGAAAACCGCGTGCAGGAGTTTCTCTCAAAGCGCGAAAGCTACCGTACACATGCCGAGGTACAGTTCATCGGCCATTTGCAGACCAACAAGGTCAAATCCATTGTCGGACTGGTCTCGATGATTCAGTCCGTGGACAGCCTGCATCTCGCCTATGCGATTGAACGCGCCGCAGCCGCCGCAGACATTGTCATGCCGGTGCTGCTGGAGGTCAATATCGGCGGAGAAGCGTCCAAATCCGGCGTTTCACCGGACGGGCTTTCCGCGCTGCTCGACGGCGTCTCTGCGCTGCCGCACCTCAAGGTGCGCGGCCTGATGACCATTCCGCCGCCGGAGCCGGATCCCGGAAAACAGAACGCCGTGTTTGAAAAAATGCAGGCGCTTTATGAGTCTGTGCGGCAGCCGTACCGGATGGACACGCTCTCCATGGGCATGAGCGGCGATTACGAAGCCGCCGTCCGGCACGGTGCAACACTCGTCCGCATCGGCAGTGCGCTCTTCGGCGCACGCATTTACCGTTGAATCAGTAACCGGCGGCACTGCCGCTGAATCTGTTTATTTTCACATGAATCCAAAACCGGAAAAGAGGAGAATGCAAATGAAATTTATTGACACCCTCCGCGATTTCTTCGCCCCGTCCGAGGACGACAGCTACGAGAACGAGCCGGTTCGTGAAACCAGAGCCGAGTCCCGTTTTGAGCGCGAGCGCAAGGAGACACCGGAGCGCGAGTACACCCGCGAGACCAGAACCGAATCCAGAGAGGTTCCCTCTGCCCGCGGCGGCGCTGAGTACGGCTCCCAGCGCGGCAAGGTCGTCAACATTCAGGCAACGGCACAGCTTCAGGTCGTGCTGGTCAAGCCCGAGGTCTTCACCGATGCAAAGCAGATCGCAGATCACCTGATCGCAAAGAAGACCGTCGTGCTGAACCTGGAGACGGCATCTGCGGAAAACAAGCGCAGAATCATTGATTTCCTTGTCGGTGTCGCATATGCAAACGGCGGCAGCCTCAAGCCCGTCGCCAACCTGACCTATATCATTACGCCCTATAATGTCGGATTTATCGGCGAGGATCTCGTTTCGGAGCTGGAGACCAACGGAGTCATTATGTAATCCGGAGCGCCCGCTGCGCACAGATGACACAGAGAAAGGAGCTTTTCCATGATTACGGCAAAGGACATTCAGAGAAAGAAGTTTGAAAAAGTCAAGTTCGGATATGCGGTCGAAGAAGTCGAGGCGTTTCTCGCCGAGGTCGCTGAGGAAATGCAGCGGCTCGAAAAGTCCGCTTCCGAATCGGATGAAAAAATCAAACTGCTGGCCGGCAAGGTGCGCGAGTATAAGGACACCGAGGACGATCTGCGCAATGCCCTGATCGGCGCACAGAAGCAGGCGAGAGAGGTCGTCGAAGCCGCAAACGCCAAGGCCGCCGAGATCGAGGCGCAGGCGCGGGAGCGCGTCGGCTCTGTCGAGCAGCAGGCCATCGCCGAGCAGGAGGACAAGCTCAAGGAGGTCACCGCAAAGCTTGAGCAGGAAAATGCCGTCCTCGAAGCAACACAGCGGCAGGTCTCTGAATTCAAGCAGACTGTCTTTGATATGTACCGTGCGCATCTCGCTTCTCTGGCCAAGCTGCCGGAGCTCGTGAAGCCCGCACAGGCAGAAGCGGAAAAGCCCGCAGAGCCCGATAAAACTGCAGAAGCGGAAAAAACTGAAGCGGAGGCCGAAAAGCCCGCCGCCGAGGCTGAGAAACCCGCTGAGCAGCCCGCAGAGCCCGAAAAAACAGAGGCAGAAGCAGAGGAAAAATCCGCTGCGGATGAAAAGCCGGCCGAAGCCGAAAAGCCTGCTCCGACCGCAGAGGACTTTGAGCGGGAGGCCGCCGAAAAGGCTAAGGCCGCTGCCGAGGCTGTCCGCTCCGGCAGAGATGCTGTCTCCGATCCGTTTGCGGACGGCGACAGAAGAAGCGCCCGCAATTCCGGCAGACGCGACGACAGAAAACGCCGCTCTTAAATATCAGAATCAAAAAAGGAACTTCGCTCCGGCGCTTTGCCGCGCGGGTTCCTTTTTTTCGGGATGTTTCCCGCCATCCGGTACTGCTGTACCGCGGCAGACTCATCGTGGGGGCGCTGCCCCCACACCCCCGCCAAAGGGACAGTGCCCCTTTGGAATCCCATTTGTAATTTGCATGGCCCCCAAAGGGGCAATGCAAATTACGAGCGGGAGGTCCGGAGGGATAGTATCCCTCCGGCAGGGGCATGGGGGACGGAGTCCCCATTATCAATCTTCCGCAGTATTGCAGCGCCGGACGGCGGGGAACGGTCACAAAAGGAGTACACATGACTGCAATCATCATTTCGGCGGCGATTCTGCTGCTGACAGGCATTGACCAATGGATCAAGCTCTGGGCCATTCACAATCTGAAGGGGCAAACGCCGCGCACATTCCTGCAAATCGGCAGCTTTGACTGGATGCACCTGCGCTACATCGAGAACGACGGCGCTGCATTCAGCATGATGAGCGGCTCGCGGCTGTTTCTGATTGTCTTTCCGATCATCCTTCTGCTGCTCAGCGGCTATCTGATGCTGCGTCTGGGCAGAAAGCACCGCTGGATCTATCCGGCGCTGACGCTGATCGCGGCGGGCGGTCTCGGCAATCTGATTGACCGGATATTCCGCGGCGGCAAGGTCGTTGATTATCTCGACTTTCAGCTCATGAATTTTGCTGTATTCAACTTCGCGGACTGCTGCGTGACGGTCGGTGTCATTCTCACGATCATCGGCATCCTCTTCTTTGAAAAGGAGCTGCCGGAGGCCAAAAAGCTGAAGGAAGCAAAGCGCATTCCCTATGCACGGGAGGCGGCGCCGCTGCCCGAAGCCGGCGAGCTTCCGGAGGCCGGTGAACTGCCCGATGCTCCCGCCGCAGAGCTGCTGCCGGAGCTGACAGAGGAACAGAGCGATGCCGGAGAATGAGCTGCTGCTGACGGTACCGGAGGAGGCGGCCGGACAGCGTCTGGACGCATGGCTTGCGGGCTGCGAATCGCTGGATCTGACGCGCTCGGCCATTCAGCTTCTGACGGAAAAGGGCGCGGTGCTGCGCAACGGCAGACCGGCAAAGAAAAACGAAAAGCTTGCCGCGTCCGACTGCATTTCCGTGACGGTTCCGGAGCCGGAGATTCCGGATGTGCAGCCGCAGAACCTTCCGCTGGAAGTCGTCTTTGAGGACGACGACCTGCTCGTTGTCAACAAGCCGCGCGGCATGGTGGTTCATCCCGCGCCCGGACATCCGGACGGGACGCTGGTCAACGCGCTGCTCTGGCACTGTGCGGGGCGGCTCTCCGGCATCAACGGCATCCTGCGTCCCGGCATCGTCCACCGCATCGACCGCGACACATCCGGTCTGCTGATGGTCGCAAAGACCGACCGTGCGCATCTGGGGCTCGCGGAGCAGATCGCGGCGCACTCCTTCCGGAGAGAATACGAGGCGGTGCTGTGCGGGCGGCTGAAAACAGAGTCCGGCACGGTGAATGCGCCGATCGGCAGGGATCCGAAGGACCGCCAGAAAATGTGCGTCACGCAGAAAAACGCCAAAGAAGCGATCACGCATTACCGCGTGCTGGCGCTGCTCGACCGGCACAGCTATGTCCGCTGCCGGCTCGAAACCGGACGGACGCATCAGATCCGCGTCCACATGAAATATCTGGGGCATCCGGTCTTCGGCGATCCGGTCTACGGAAAGGCGGAAAAGCAGATTGCGGGGCAGTGTCTGCACGCGAAAACGATCGGCTTTGTCCACCCCGTAACGGGAAAGCAAATGGATTTTGACAGCAGGCTGCCCGCCGATTTTGAAACGGTGCTGCGGGCAGTCGGATACAGGAGCGGTACAGAATGAACATCGGCATCATCGGCTGCGGCAGCATGGGAAAAATGCTGCTGGAAAAGTTTTCCGCCTCCGGCATGACGGATGCGGCGCATTTATTTGCGGCAAACCGGAGTCCGCAGAAATTGCAGGCAGTCTCCGGGCTCTGTACCGTATGCGGCAGCAACCGCGAGGCCGCGGAACACGCGGATATCCTGTTTCTCTGCGTGCGTCCGGCGGACATGAAAACGGTGCTGACGGAGATCCAGCAGAGCGTCAAGGAAACGGCACTGACCGTCTCGCTGAACGGCAGCATTCCGTTCCGGCTGCTGGAGCAGTCGCTGCCCGGACGGCGCCTCGCAAAGGCGATTCCGGGCGTAACGGCGGAAATCAACCGCTCGCAGACACTGGTCTGCTACAATGACCGCGTCAAAGCCGCCGACCGTGCCGCACTGGAACGGCTGCTCTCTGCAATCGGCAGCGTCACCGTTCTGCCGGAAGCGGAAATGGGTATGGGCTCGGAGCTTGTAAGCTGTATGCCGGGCTTTATCGCCGCGGTGTTCGATGTCCTCTGCCGCGCCGCAAAGCAGCACACCGCGCTGCCCGATGCGCAGATCGCGGACATGGTCAAAGAGACACTTGCCGCGACCGGCGCGCTGATGTGTCAGCAGAAGCTGTCGTTTGCCGATGTACTGGACAGAGTGGCGACCAAGGGCGGCATCACGGCAGAGGGCGCGGATGTGATTTACCGGATGCTGCCGGAGACTGCGGACGAGCTCTTCCGGAGAACACTCGAAAAACGCCGCATCACCGCCGAACACGCGGAACGGTCATTTCGCTGAGCGCGGGAGGAAAATATGGCAGAGGTCATTTTGATCTGCGGGAAAATCTGCTGCGGAAAGAGCACCTACGCAGAGGCGCTGTGCGCCGAACGAAATGCGGTGCTGCTCTCCGTCGATGAGCTGATGCTGACGCTCTTTGGGCAGGATGCCGGCGCGGCGCACGATGCCTACACCGCGAAAATTCAGGCGTATCTGCTGGAAAAAGCGGCTGAGCTCTGCGCGCACGGCGTGTCGGTTCTGCTGGACTGGGGCTTCTGGACGGCGGCGTCCCGCCGGAATGCGCGGGCGTTTTTTGCGGCACGCGGGATTCCCGTTTCGCTCCATGTGCTGACGCTTTCCGATGCGGAGTGGAATGCACGGATCCGGAAGCGCAATGCCGCCGTACAAAGCAGGCAGGCACAGGCGTATGCCGTCGATGAAGGACTGCTCAAAAAATGCCAGGCGCTCTTTGAGCCGCCTGCGCCCGGTGAAGCGGAGGTCACGGTTCCGCCTTCCGCCGGCTGCGCGAAAGGAGTACCGGGATGAAAAAAGCACTGCTTGTCATGGATATGCAGGAGGTGACTGTCGGCGGAAATCACGCGGATTTCTTCCGATACGACAGCGATCTGCTGCAAAAAGTCAATGCGGTCATCCGCGAAACAGATGCGGAAGCGGTCGTGTATCTCCGCAATCTGATGAAACGGAATCTGCTCAGCCGGTTTGCGCCGGTCAAGGTCTTTGACGGGGCGCCGGAGGCCGCGCTTGCAAAGGAGCTGCTGGTCGTTTCCCCGCACATCTTCTCAAAATACAGGGGAGATGCGTTTTCTGCGCCGGATTTCTGCGCATTTCTCAAAAGCAGCGGCACGGATACCGTGGAGCTGACCGGCGTGGACGGCGGCGGCTGTGTGTCCCTGACGGCGCTCGGCGCGGTCAGAAACGGATACCGCGTGATTGTGAATACATCCGCAGTCGGAACGATGTTTCAGGCCAAAAAAGAGCGCCTCTTTGAAAAACTGAAGAAGGCCGGCGCGGTGTTCATCTGACAGAAATGAAAAAGGAGCTTCCCATGAGTAAAAAACGCCCCTGTGAAGGGTTTGCACTGATTACCGATCTCGACGGCACTTTGCTGCTGCCGGACAAGACCGTTTCCCCTGCCGATGCGGCTGCCATTGCGGATTTCCGCGCAAAGGGCGGCATCTTCAGCATCGCAACGGGACGGGGCATTCAGGCGACCGCAGAGTTTCTCGATCTGCTTCAGCCGGATTTTCCGGCCGTGATGTATAACGGCGCACTGGTCTATGACCAGAGGGCGCAGGCGCCTGCCTATGCGGCACATCTGCCGGCGGAAACCGGTGCGCTGCTTGCTGAGCTGATGCGGGAATTCCCCGCAGTCGGCGCAGAGCTGCTGGATCTCTCCGGCGTCTATGTCATTCAGGACGGCGAATATGAGCGCCGGCACCTCGCCATTACGCATCTGCCGATGGTGCAGCGCCCGCTGGACGAAATGAACCCCGCCGCCTGCATGAAGGCACTGTTTGCGGGCTCGCCGGAGGACATCGACCGGATGCTCCGCTATGTGCAGGCAGAACGGTTTTCGGTGGTCAATTTCACACGGTCGCATACATGGTTTCTGGAAATTCTGCCGCATCATACGAACAAGGGCACAGCGCTTTCCCGCATCCGGCAAATGCTGCCCCCCGGTACGGTCATCGGCGCGACGGGCGACTTTGACAACGACATTGCGATGCTGGAGGAAGCGGATTTCTGCGGCTGTCCCGCCGACGCACAGGAGAGCGTGCGGAATGCCGTAACCGGCTGCCGCGGCTTTGTCGGCGCGAAAACCTGCGCCGACGGCTTTTTCGCCGAGTGGCTCGCGGCGTTTCTGAATCATGTGTCTCCGGCGGATTGATAATGGGGCTCTGCCCCAGCGGGCAGTGCCCGCCTCCATTGATCTAAAGCTCTCCGCCAGCCCAAACTAAAGTTTCGGTCAAGCCTTTTCAAAGGCTTGCGGGAGTCCAGAGGGCAGCGCCCTTTGGTCGCGCATCGCAATGCGCGAAATTCTTTGCCGGAGGAGCTCCGCAGGGGTGAATCCGATAAAACGATCCGGTGGATCGTTTTTCGGAGAGGGGCGCCCTGCGATAGAGGGCGCCCCTAAGTGAATTGCGCAGCTGCTTCAGCTGTTGGCATTGCCGCCCCAAGCCCCGCCAAAGGGACAGTGCCCCTTTGGAATCCCGCCCGGTGTATACGAAAAACACCCCCGCAGATCCGAAAAAAACGGTATCTGCGGGGGTTGTTTTGCATTGTGTTTTCCGGCACCGGCAGTACACCGGCCCGCTTATGCGCAGTCCTTCTCACACGGCTCCGACACAGCGGGAGCCGCGGCGCTGATCGTCTCGATCTTCTTGCGGCGGAACCGGCTGACGACCGCACGGAACTGCATCTTCGTCACATAGAGCAGCAGCCGCAGCTTTCTGCGCAGCAGCTGAACGGTACGCTTGTCCTGCGGGAAGAACACCCGCATAATCATCATCGCAAGGCCGAAGGTCAGCAGCTTCTCCGGCGTTCCGGGCGCCCAGAGGATGCCCAGATAAATCAGTCCCGTATTGCGCAGCCACGGAATGTGACAGAGCGTTCCCGCGCCGGCGGCGCAGTATGCCCAGCCGTTTGTGAAAAACCATGCCACGGCAACCGAAATCAGCAGATGCGGATTTGTCAGCGCCTTGAGCCACTGCCGGCGTCTGCGCTGCTTCCGCTTCTGTTCCGGTGTCAGATTCTTTTCGTGCTTCAATGCTGTTCCCTCCCTGTCTGTCGGATTTTGTTCTCTGGTACCAGTATACCACAACAAGCGTGAAGAAACAAGTAGTGAAAACATGAATTTTCTCTGAACTTTTCCGCGGCAGGCATGAAAAAAAGCAGAGCGCCGCTCTGCTTTGAAAATAAAATGAGGTCAAATCAAAATGTGTAGAACAAAAGAAAGGAGACAACAAAACGAGTGAAAATAACGAAAACATTATTTATCACCACATTCATTATAACCGAAATACCCGGAACAGTCAACCGCTTTTTCCGAATTTTTCTGTCCGGCACCGGATTTTCGTCAGTTTGCACAAATCGTGCTTCACAGTTTAGTTGATTTCGATGCAGGCAACGGACAGTCTGCGGCGGCTGTCCGCCCGATTCGGGAAAAATCAGGGAAAATCGCCCGAATACCTTTACAAGACACTGTTTTTGTGATATAATGTATCTGTGAAATTGTGCGCGGTGCAATGTCCCGTGCAGGTTCCAAATATCATAATCAGGAGGTTCTTTCCATGGCACCTATCGTTCGCAAAAAGAAGTCGATGGACGGAAACAACGCCGCTGCGTATGTGTCCTACGCCTTCACGGAAGTCGCCGGTATTTACCCGATTACGCCTTCCAGCCCGATGGCAGACTATGTTGACCAGTGGTCTGCGCAGGGCGTCAAGAACATCTTCGGCACAACCGTCAAGGTCGAGGAGATGCAGTCTGAGGCAGGTGCGGCCGGTACTGTTCACGGCTCGCTCAACGCCGGCGCTCTGACCACGACCTACACCGCTTCCCAGGGTCTGCTGCTGATGATCCCGAATATGTATAAGATCGCCGGCGAGCTGCTGCCGTGTGTGTTCCATGTGTCCGCACGCTGCGTCGCTTCCCACGCGCTCAACATCTTCGGTGACCACTCCGATGTCTACGCCTGCCGTCAGACGGGCTTCGCCATGCTCGCAGAGACCAACCCGCAGGAGGTCATGGACCTCGCGGCCGTCGCACACCTTGCCTCGATCGAGAGCCGTGTGCCGTTTATCAACTTCTTCGACGGCTTCCGTACTTCCCACGAGATCCAGAAGATCGAGACATGGGATTACGCAGATCTCGCTGAGATGTGCGATATGGACGCAGTCAAGGCGTTCCGTCAGCGCGCTCTGAATCCGGAAAATCCGACCATGCGCGGCTCCCACGAGAACGGCGACATCTTCTTCCAGCACAGAGAAGCCTGCAACAGCTACTATAATGCAGTTCCCGGCATCGTCGAGTCCTACATGGAGAAGGTCAATGCCAAGCTCGGCACGAACTACAAGCTCTTCAACTACTACGGCGCTCCGGATGCGGACCGCGTGATCGTCGCCATGGGCTCGATCTGCGATGTCGCGGAGGAGGTCATCGACTACCTGAACGCACACGGCGAGAAGGTCGGCCTCATCAAGGTCCGCCTGTACCGTCCGTTCTCCGCTGAGAAGCTCGTCGAGGCCATTCCGGCTTCCGCAAAGAAGATCGCGGTTCTCGACAGAACGAAGGAGCCCGGCTCCCTCGGTGAGCCGCTGTACCTCGATGTCGTCGCTGCACTGAATGTCACCGGCAGAACCGGTCTGAAGGTTGTCGGCGGCAGATACGGCCTCGGCTCCAAGGATACGCCGCCTGCATCGGTCTTTGCCGTCTACAAGGAGCTGGCAAAGGATCAGCCGAAGCAGCAGTTCACCATCGGCATCGTGGACGATGTCACCGAGCTGTCCCTGCCGGAGGAGGAAGCTCCGAACACCGCAGCAGAGGGCACGATCGAGTGCAAGTTCTGGGGCCTGGGCGGCGACGGTACCGTCGGCGCGAACAAGGACTCCATCAAGATCATCGGCGACCACACCGACAAGTATGTCCAGGCATACTTCCAGTATGACTCCAAGAAGACCGGCGGTATCACCATTTCGCATCTGCGCTTCGGTGACAAGCCGATCAGAAGCCCGTACTACATCAACAAGGCCGACTTCGTCGCCTGCCACAACCCGTCCTATATCCTGAAGGGCTATAAGATGGTCAACGATGTCAAGCCGGGCGGCGTCTTCCTCATCAACTGCCAGTGGACCGACGAGGAGCTGAACCAGCACCTCAGCGCCGAGACCAAGCGCTATATCGCAAAGAACAACATCCAGCTCTACATCGTCAATGCGATTGACCTCGCCGCAAAGATCGGTCTGGGCAAGCGCACGAACACGATTCTCCAGTCCGCGTTCTTCTCCCTCTCCAAGGTGCTGCCGGAAGCTGAGGCAATCGGCTACATGAAGGAAAAGGCACAGAAGTTCATGAAGAAGGGCATCGAGATCGTCCAGATGAACGAGGCTGCCATCGACGCCGGTGCAACCGCATACCGCAAGGTCGAGATTCCGGCTGACTGGGCAACCGCTGAGGACAAGCCCGCCGAGACCAAGCTGGAAGGCGCAGAGAAGCTCGTCAAGATGGTGGACGGCATCATGAACCCGGTCGGCAAGATGCAGGGCGATGCACTGAAGGTCTCCGCCTTCACCGATCACGCAGACGGCACCTTCGAGCTCGGCGCTGCCGCATATGAGAAGCGCGGTGTCGCAGTGCTCGTTCCGGAGTGGAACGCAGAAACCTGTGCAAAGTGTAACCGCTGCGCATTTGTATGTCCGCACGCAACCATCCGTCCGTTCGCTCTGACCGACGCTGAGGCTGCTGCCGCTCCGGCAAACACCAAGCTCGCTCCGAAGCCGATCGTCAAGACCGAGTACAAGTACACGCTGGCTGTCTCTGCAATGGACTGCATGGGCTGCGGCGTCTGCGTCGGCGTCTGCCCGACCAACTCCCTCAAGATGGTCTCCAGAGAGTCTCAGGAGGATCAGCAGGCAGTGTTCGATTACTGCGTGGCAAAGGTCTCCGAGAAGCCCGATGTCGCAACCGATGCGACCGTCATCTCCAGCCAGTTCAAGAAGCCGCTGCTTGAGTTCTCCGGCTCCTGCGCAGGCTGCGCCGAGACCTCCTATGCAAGACTCATCACCCAGCTCTTCGGCTCCAGAATGTATATTTCCAACGCAACCGGCTGCTCTTCGATCTGGGGCGGTCCTGCGGCAACCTCTCCGTACACCGTTGATGCAAACGGCAGAGGTCCGGCATGGGCAAACTCCCTCTTCGAGGATAACGCAGAGCACGGCCTCGGTATGTATCTGGGCCAGAAGGCAATCCGCGCCCGTCTGATCGACGAGGTCAAGGAGGTTGCCGCAAACGAGAAGGCTTCCGCAGAGCTCAAGGCCGCAGCGGACGCATATCTCGCAACGCTGGAGGACGGCGTCGCAAACGATGCCGCAACCAAGGCGCTGATCGCTGAGATCGAGAAGATCAAGGATTGCTGCGAGAAGTCCGCGGATATCTACGAGAACCGCCAGTACCTCTCCAAGAAGTCCGTCTGGATCTTCGGCGGCGACGGCTGGGCATATGACATCGGCTTCGGCGGTCTGGATCATGTTCTGGCAACCGGCGAGGATGTCAACATCATGGTCTTCGATACCGAGGTGTACTCCAACACCGGCGGTCAGGCTTCCAAGTCCTCCAACATCGGTCAGGTCGCACAGTTTGCGGCAGCCGGCAAGGCCATCGCAAAGAAGCGTCTGGCAGATATCGCAATGAGCTACGGTTACATCTATGTCGCACAGATCGCAATGGGCGCAGACATGAACCAGACGCTTAAGGCCATCAAGGAAGCAGAAGCATATCACGGTCCGTCCCTCATCATCGGCTACGCACCGTGCGAGATGCACTCCATCAAGGGCGGCATGACCAACTGCCAGTCCGAGATGAAGAAGGCTGTGGACTGCGGCTACTGGAACAACTTCCGCTACGATCCGCGTCTCGCGGCAGACGGCAAGAACCCGTTCCAGCTCGATTCCAAGGCGCCGACCGCGTCCTATCAGGACTTCATCATGGGCGAGGCCCGTTACAGCGCACTGACCCGTTCCTTCCCGGAGCGTGCAAAGGAGCTGTTCGAGAAGGCAGAGCAGACCGCGGCAGACCGCTATGCTTACCTGACCAAGCTCGCCGGCAAATAATCCGGCCAATCGCTGAACAAGCAAGAGAATTCCCGCACGGTATGAACGCCGTGCGGGATTCCTTTTCCGCTTGACAAAACTGCCCGGAATTGCTATAATAATTGTGGTATGAGCACCCGTGGTGAAACTGGCAGACACGATGGATTTAGGTTCCATTGCCGCAAGGTGTGCAGGTTCAAGTCCTGTCGGGTGCATCTCAAAAAAGGCTCTCCGTTTTTCACGGGGAGCCTTTTCCTGCAAAACACCGACCGGCGCACGCGATGGCACGCCGGTCGGCCTTTTTATGTGTCCGTTTTCTGCATCAGCAGCGCCGTCAGCCGGTAGCGGTCCGCATTGCTGCGGCAGCCTGCGGCAACGGTCAGATAGGTTCTGCCGCCCCGCACAAACGCCGCCAGCAGACAGTTTCCCGCGGCTGCCGTCGTGCCGGTTTTCAGCCCGACCGCATCGGCGCAGTAATAGGCGCTCTGCGGGTTCAGCAGCAGGTTTGTGTTCGTCCAGTTGACATTTTCGCCGGAGCGAAAGACGATGTGCGTCTGAAGCGTTCCCGTGACGGCACGGATCTCCGGCACCGTCAGCGCATATGCGCCGAGCTTCAGCAGATCGGCGGCGGTTGTGTACTGCGCAGGATCGTCCCAGCCGTCCGGAAATACAAAATGGCTGTCCTTCATGCCGATTTCCGCCGCAAGAGCGTTCATCAGACCGGCGAACACCGGCAGAATCTCCGCATCGGAAAGCTGTCCGCCGGCGGCAGCCCGCGCCGTCACCGCTGCGACGGTATAGGCCGCGTCGTTTCCGGATGCCATCAGCATTCCCGCGATCAGGTCGCGGAGCGTCAGGCGGTGCCCCGGCTTGATGAGGCAGAGGCTCGAATGCGGATGCAGCAGCGCCTGCTCCGTCCCGACCGTGCAGACCGTATCCGGGCTGAGCACGCGCAGGGCGGCGGCGGCCGTCAGCAGCTTGGTCAGGCTGGCCGGCGCAATGCGTTCCTCCGTGCGGTCGGCGTACAGCAGTTTGCCATCCTCGGAACAGAACAGCGCGGCGGCACTGCAGGCGGGCCATTCCGGCGGCGTTTCCGGAAGCGTCTGCGCGGCTGCCGTTGTCCGGATTTCCGTGCGGGCGGCCGTCGTCACCGGCTTTGTCGTCCGGCTGCTGCCGGTGCTTTCTGTCTGCCGGCTTTGCACCGTCTCTGCGGCTGTGCCGGACACCGTGCTGCCGGTTCCGCTGCCCGATGATGCTGCCGGTTCCGCAGAAGCCGGTTCTGTCTGCGCCGCGGCGGATGCTTCCGTCTGCGCCGCCGTCGTTTCCGGAGGCTGTGTCTGCGGCGCTGCGGTCAGGGACGCCGTCTGCGTCTGTTCCGCGGTGCCGGCTTCCGATGTCCGGCAGACGGTTTCGACCGTTTCCGCGGCAGTCGTGATGCCGGCGGTTTCCGGAAGCGTCTGCACGGACGGCGGCGGTTCCGGGGATTTGCCGCAGCCGGTCAACAGGCAGCAGAGCAGCAGCAGTCCGCGCTTCACGGGGTGAGCAGTGCGCGGAGCGTCCGGCACTGCGCCGCCGTCATCTGCTCCATGCCGCTGAAATACCCGTTTCCGATATACGGCTGAAACTCCATGTTCCGCATGACGGTGCCGTTTGCAAAGCGGATGACCAGCGAGATGTCCTCCCGCTGTTTGCCGGCGGGGTTTACGCGGTATGCCTCGCGTGCCTCGACCTCCCACTGCGGCGTCCCGATGCCCTTCGGCAGCGGCCCCTGCACCGTCAGCGACTTCAGCACCTCCGCGATCCTTCCGATTCGTTCGGGATCGGTCACGGAGCCCTCCTCCGCTTTGCGCATCCTTGCGCCGTCTGCCGGAACATTCACGGTATACTCAACCGCGGTGATCTCCGAATTGTAAAACCGGAAGGCATCGGCAAAGCCGTTCCCGATCAGATAGCCGTGATACAGGAAAATGCTGCACCGGTCGCCCTTCCGGACAAGGAGTGCGGCTCGGCTTCCCGCCGGCGCATATTCATAGACCTCGGCGCCCGCGAGTGTCGGCTCCTGCGAGCACGGCGCCTTCGCCGGCTGTTCGGTTTCCGTCAGCTCCGTGACGGTGCCGAGAAAGCGCCCCTGCGCCGATGCCGGAACCGGGCCCGAAACAGGGAATGCCGCGAAATCCGCGAGGTTCTCCGGCTCCTCCGCATCCGCCTGCCGGTACTGCCTGCCGTCCACATACAGCACGACGCGGGGATACTGTTCTTCGGCATAGGCGTCCTTGTCCGGATCCGGCTGCACAGTCGAGGGGAAGCACTGATAATGCAGGCCGGATGCGGGCTGCTTCTGCGTTTCCGGTTTCTGTGTCAGCGCCGGCTGTTCGTCTGTCGGCGCGGTCGGAACGGTCTGTCCGTTTTGTCCCGTCTGAACGGCGGATGCCGTGCCACCGCTGACTGCTCCCGCCTGACCGCCGTGTCCTGTCTCCGCATCACCTGTCGTCAGGGCGGTGACTGCGGGGATTTCTTCGGTGCCGTTCTGCGCGGTCTGCACATCCGTCTGCTCTGCCGCAAACAGCGATGTACTGCCGGTTTCCGGATGCACCGCAGAATCCGTACCGGCGGGCAATGTACGAGCCGGCTTTCCCGTGCGGTACAGCGCAAAGGCCGCCGCGCCGGTCAGCGTCAGGCAGCAGAGCACCGCCGCTGTCCGGATTTTCAGATTCCGCGCCCGTTTCCATTCCGCCGAAACGCCGGAATAATCCTCCGAGCGCGTAAGATAGTCCTCCCGGATGCCGGTCAGGGCATCGTATAAATTCTTCTGCTCCATGTCAAACCTCCTTCAGAAACCTTCTGAGTCGTTTTCTTGCACGCATGAGCAAGGTTCTGACATAGTTTTCCCGAATGCCGTATGCCGCGCCGATGACGGCCGGCTCCTCCATGTAGTAATACCGCCGGATGAACACGCAGCGGTCGCGCTCGCTGAGCGTCTCCAGAAACGCATTCAGATATGCGGTGAGCTGCTCCGTATCCGCGCTGAAATCCGCCGGAAAGCAGTCATTGAGCTCCTGCATCAGCAGGCTGTCCTTCCGGACAATCTGCTCCGGATCGACCGCGAACAGCTCTGCCAGCCGCAATACGGTCTGATAATCGGGGCGGCGCCTTCCCGTTTCCCATTTGGAGACGAGATCGCGGGAGACATACAGCTTTTCCGCAAGCTGTTCCTGTGTCAGATTGGCCTTCCTTCGCAGCGCTGTAATGATTTGACCGGTCTGCATATTCTTCATCACCTCCGGCTGCATTTTTATTATACCCGTTTTGCGCCGGAACCGCAAGGGACAAAACATATCCGGCGGGCGGGGAGCCCCCGCGGGCAATGATCTAAAGCTTTCCGGCAGCGCATATTAAAGTTTTTGGTTGAGCTTTTTTCAAAAAGGCCGGCAGTGCCGGCATCCATTGATCTAAAGCTTTCCGGCAGCCCAAACTAAAGTTTCGGTCAAGCCTTTTCAAAGGCTTGCAGGGTTGAGGGGCAGCGCCCCTCATCGC
>JAILIG010000027.1 GCA_024695445.1 Oscillospiraceae bacterium | reverse complement strand
ACATTCGGCGCGGTGAACTGCCGGTTATTATGCGCAAGATTGACACCGTGCTGATCGCTCGCTCTGCCGAGCGTGAAGCTGATACTGTACTTTTCCATGTCATCCTCTTTTCTTTTTCAGTCCGAAGCGGAGCGCTTTTTGCCCCGTTCATCCTTTATTTGTAGCTGAACCCAATACCAGTTTTGTCCGCGGCGAAATCGCCGGAAACAAAACTGACGCGGCACAGCGTACCGCGCTTTGGGCAAAGTCTGCGACCTTGACGGCTGCCCATCTGCTCCGCAGTCAGGAGATTCCCGAACCCTTTGCGATTTTGCGGCGCATTTCTGAATGCAAACAGCTGTCATAACCCGACCTCCTTTCGGTGTTTTCCGATCTGTGAATAGTATGCTGTCTGCGGCTGATCGACAATGTTCAGATACAGCCCCAGCAGCTTGATCAGCTTTCCGATCTCGTTTGAAAAGAAAAGCACAGTTGCTTTTTCCTCACCCTCATGCACATAGGTGCGTCCGTAGGTGAGGATTTTCTTTTTCAGTGATGCAGCATATCTGCCCTGTGTGGTCGCCGCCGCTGCCGATTCGATCACGGAAAGTGCATTGAGGATCGCCTCAATATCGCTGCGCAGCAGAGCGACCTCTACTGCGCAGTCAGAATACAGATTCTTTTTCTTACTCATGCGCGTCTCCCCCTGAAAAATGAATGGGACTGTTCCTGTGTCTGCGTCTGGCTCACAGCCGGTGCGGGATGCACAGGCTGTGCAGATTTCTCCAGCAGCTCATTCCAGTCCTTCACGCCCTGCTGATCGAGCTTCTGCTTCACACTTTCCGAGCGGACAAAGCCGTTGTCATGCTCAAAACGCCGACCTGCATCGTCATTGTCTACGCATGAAATGATCTCCACGCCCTGCGCTTGCAGCCGCAGCGGAACAGTCGGTTTCAATCCTGCCATTGACACCAGCGCGGAGCCGACCAGCGCATTTTTGTTTTTCCCGCACGCAAATGTGTAAAAGCTCAGCAGATCAATCGCACTTTCAAAGATGTATGCACGGCGCAGTTTTCCGTCCCGTGCCGGAACAGGCGTGAAGATAAAAGCGGAATCGCCGGTACCGGGTGCGACACCCTTGAACCGTATGAAGCTGTTGCAGCCCTGCAATTCCGCGCCGATCACCTTTCCGCTTTCATCCTTATGGACGAACACGGCATTCGCATTGTGATAGGTTTTCTGTTCGCCGCTCTTCACACACTCCACCGTGTGCTCACTCTGATACAGCAAGCCTGCATGAACCAGCTCCTCAACGATCGCTGCCGGGATGTGCCGCTTCTGGCAGAGATAGGCAAACATCTGCCGCGAGGTCGGTGCCTGATCCGGCATACGCAGTTCCTTTTTCTCCGGCTTCGGTACGGACGGACGCGGCGGAGAGGTGAACTGCGGCCGCTGCGATTTCGGGAAATCCGCCGACCGTGAATGTGTAACATCCCGCCCGGTCAACTCATAAACAGCCTGACGGAAATCCTTTCCCAATATCCAGACAAGGCAGTTGACGGAATTGTTGGTTGAGCCCTGCTGCGTGTAATGATGAAACCACTGATTCGTGTCCGGCTTGATACAGAGACCGGGGATACTTGTCACATAGTATTCGCTGCCGTGCTGCTGAACCGGATAGCCGCTGCGCTGAAAATACTCCAGCAGACTTGTCTCTCTGGCTTGCTTTGCCAGTGTGTCAAAATCTATTTTCTCCATTCAGGTTCCTCCAATGGAAACGCCCCCGCATTGCTGCGGGAGCGTTCGCCGGTATGTTGTTATCGTTTTCTTGCCGTTGACGGTGTGTCCGGTATCTCCCCTTCTGATTCGCTGTCATCGTTCTGGTGAGACTGATGCTGTGCCGATGCGCCCGCCGTTTCTTCCTCCGCCTCGTCGGGATCAACGATCTCGTCCTGCTGTTCGGACAAGCCGGACAGCTCTGCTTCAAGCTGCTTGTATTTCTCCTGCGACTGTGTCAGCTCGTCCTCCATCGGGAAGGGATCATTGACATGATCCTTCGCCTGCTGCAAATCGACCTCCAGCTTTGCGATCTCCTGTGTCATGCGTTCCTGCTCCTTTGCGATGCCGCTGTCCAGGAAATTCACTATGCGCTGCCAGTTGTCCGAATGCTGATCGCTGCCGACCTGAATGTAATACACGGAATCGCGTGCGCCTTTCACAGTCAGCACCGCTTCATCCATATGTCCCGATCTCGTCTGCACGGCAACTGTGAAGTCGCCGATCCGGAATGCCGGCATTTCGTCAAAAGGCTTTTCCAGCCGCTTTGCGATCTGACTGAGCAGGAATGCGTTGATGTCCTCATGCTTGCGGATTGCCGTACCAGTCGGCCCGATGAGCGCGAAGTCCTTGATCTTGCCGTTTGTCTTGTCACGGTGCTGATCTGCGGACTGCCTGTCCGTTTCCATTTGTGAAATTGCTTGCTTCAGGTGTTCGATCTGCTGCGGAATATACTCGATGTTCTTTGCCATTTTACCGATCTCATGCTGATGCTGCTGACGCAGAGAGGTCAGCTCTGCGATGCGGTTTGCAAGGTCGATGCGCTCGCGGAATTTCGGATTGCCCTCCGCAGCCGCCTGCAATTCTGCAAATGTCAGCACCTTATCGTCGCAGTCCTCAGATACGCGCGCCGGGCATTTGTCATCCAGCAGCTGTGCGATGAACCGCGCTTTGTCGGTGACAACCTGATACAAATAGGAATCCAGTGTTCCCTCTGTGACATAATTCAGAATGCGTACAGCCCCGAACTGATTGCCCTGACGCAGAATTCTGCCTTCGCGCTGCTCAAAGTCACTCGGTTTCCAGGGTATGTCGATGTGATGACACGCATACAGCCTCTGCTGAATGTTTGCGCCCGTTCCGATTGTACCTGTTGAACCGATAACTACGCGGTACTGTCCTTCATTGATCTTCTGGAAAATCTCTGCGCGGTTTTTGGAATCCGCCTTCGGTGCGAATACAATCTCATCTGCGGGAATCCCCTTTTCAATCAGCTGATCGCGGATATAGTCATATACCGAGAAGTTTCCGTTTTCGCTGTTGACGGCAATATCCGAGAAGATGATCTGCACGCCCTTCTGCTCTGCGGTCTCGCCGTAATACTCCACCACGCGATCGACACAGGCATCCACCTTGCCCGGCTCGTCCTCAACGAAGCCGTCCGGCAATTCACCGTGTCCCTCGTCCTTCTGTCGGTACAGTGCAGCAGCCGCGTGATTCCCTAGTCCGACCAGCCGCGCTTCGCCCGTAATCTTAAGAAGGTTGTCGATATGCGGATCGACTGAACCGGATGAAATCAGCGCGGCACGGTCCGCAAGCTGCTTGACATATTCGCGCTGTTCCGGCGATGCATCGACCTTGACGATTTCCGGCTTGCCGCCGATCAGTTCAGGTCTCGGCAGATGCAGCTTTTCCGCAGACTGAATATCCGCAAACTCCTTATACATTGCCATCAGCTCCGGAAGATTTGCAAACTTTGAGAATGCTGTTTTCAACTTCAGCTCGCCCGAAGCAGTCTGCTTGTATGCAGCGACCACCTTGCCGAATGTCGCCGCCCAATCGTCAAAGCGGTCAACCGCCGACGCACGCAGCAGATCAGGACGCAGATAGCGCGTCATGACATACAGTTCCGTCATGCTGTTACTGACGGGCGTTCCCGTACAAAAAAGAATGTGCCCTTGTCCGAGGGTTTCATTGAAGTAATCACACTTCATCTGCATATCCTGTGCGCGTCCGCTGGGGCTGACCGAGACGCCGGAAACATCGCTCATTTTTGTCGAAACGAAGCCGTTTTTGTACGAATGCGCCTCGTCTACAACCAGATAATCAAAGCCTAATTGCTGGAAATCCAGCACCTCATCCTTGCTGCGCGTGGAGGATTTTTTCGGGTTCAGAATGTTCTCCAATCGCTTTTGCAGCCTCTTTTTGGCTTGCTCAATTTTCATAACAGATGCGGATTTGGAATGCGCACCGTTCTGCTTCTGTGCAGTCAGCATGTCCTCCAGTTCGTCGATCTGCCGCTGAATATACGCAGTCTGATACTCCTTTGACATCGGCATTTTATCGAAATGCTCACGGCTCAGGATAACTGCATCATAATCACCGGTTGCAATCCGCGCAGTGAAGGTCTCGCGCTTTGCGGGCGTGGACAAATCCATTTCGGAAACGGTCAGCAGCCTTGCATCCGGGAAAATACTGCGCCATTCCCGTGCGGTCTGTTCAGTCAGCGCCTTCGGCACGACCACGCAGGCTTTGTGAATCAGACCAAGCTCCTTTTTCTTCATCACACTTGAAATAAAGACAGCGCTCTTGCCCGCGCCGACCACATGAGCCGCCAAAGTGTTGCCGCCGTAAACGGCTCTTGCCACACAATCCAGCTGATGCTGCCGCGGGTGAAAGTCGGAGACCATGCCGTTGAAGGTCAGATGTGAACCGTCATATTTTCTGCCGACCAATGAATTGAA
>JAILIG010000162.1 GCA_024695445.1 Oscillospiraceae bacterium | reverse complement strand
CGGTTGACGGCCGGAATCAGCGTTTCGCCGTCGTAGTTGAACTTCGGCAGGCGCTTTTCCCAGAAATAGTCATTCTGCATTTCCATGACCAGAACTGCGGTTTTTGCCATGACGGTATTCCTTTCCTGTAAATGCGGGCGGATGAAAGACACCTTCGCCCGCGGTTTTTCTGACGGTAATCCGAAGACACCGCAAGCCTTTGAAAAGGCTTGACTGAAACTTTAGTTTGGGCTGCCGGCCTCCGTCAGCTCCGCGAGATACTGCATCATGTACGCGCCGCGGGCATCGTAGAACTCCCGCACCGACTGCACCTGCTCCGCAAAATGCTTCTCCGCGCCGGGACCGCCCGGCCACTCGCTCCAGAACCGCTGAAAGGTGGCGGCTGCGGGTTCCCGGTAGGCCTGCTCCAGTGCGTCGATCTTCGCATGAACGGTTTCCGGCGCAAAATTGACCGACGCGATCTCCGTGAAGGTCTCCGAAAACTGCTTCCGGAAGCGGTCGTTTTTCAGTGCGGCTTTGAAGATGTCACCGAGGAAGCAGCCGCTTTCCGTCAGCTTTCGGAAGGAATTGTCCGAAGCTCGGACCGTGCCGTAAAGGCCGGCGCTGAAATCCGTATCGAACATGATGAAACGCCATTTTCCGTCGGCAAAAGGGTTGCCCTCCTGCACGGCATCCGACATCCACATCGCCATGTTGCTCGAATCCCAGTTCGCGTTGTTGATGTAGACCTCCGCGCTGACATAGTCCGCAAAGCTCTGCATATCAATCTGTGCGCAGAGGCGGTCATAGGCCGCGTCATCGGAGAAATCGGTCTGCCGGATCCAGTCCCGCAGCTGCTCCCAAACTTCAAACAGCTCGATCGGACCGGCGTCGAGCGCCTCCTTCTTGATGATGCAGACATCCTCCTTCGGGATGCCGCAGTGTGCCTCGATGAAATCGGCATCGGCCTTTTCCGTGATGTCATACTGTCCCCAGAATTCGCCGTTGATAAAGAGGATGCAGGGCGTCATGCCCTGTGTCAGAAACGCCCGGCCGGCGGCCAGCGACTGATTCAGCCGGTCGCGGATGCGGGAAAACTGCGCGTCATTGCCGCCGTTGCGGAGCATGAAGCTGTCAAAGTTTTTGACCGTCCCGCCGCCGGCTTCCGCCGTGACCGCGCCGGAAAACAGATCGCAGGAGAATTTTGACGCGCCGTAGACCTTCCGGGCGTAAAGGTTCAGGCTCTTCTGCGGGTAGGAACGGGTTGCGCCGCCGTGAATCCGGATGCCGGCGTTCTGTGAGAGCAGCTCCTCCCCGTTCTCAAAGATCTGCAGCACCGCCCCGCGCTCCCAGTCCCGCCCCTTCTGCGTGTAGTTTGCAGGCATGAAATATTCGGGCGTTTCCGGATCGCGGTCCGCGCTGTTTTTCCAGTTTTCATGCACCTTGCCGAGCACATAGATGCCGGTTTCCGGATCAAAGAGATTCCGTTCGTCCGTGACGAGCGAGAGAATCTTCATCTCTCTGTAAAACGCCGCTTTCTGATCGAAGCCGACAAAATAGGTGTTCGTGACGACCGGACTCTGCGTGCCGTTCCGGTCAACGGAGACCGCCCGGACGACCGTGGCCTTGTCCGAGGGCGACTTCGGCGGATATGCCGTATAATCCCCGCCCGCCGGCGAAATCTCGGTATGGGCGCTCAGCACATCCGGCTCGTCCGAACGGTCCTTCACGACAATCGGCGCCGTGTAGCGCGTGCTCTGCGCGGTCGGCTCGCTGCCGTCCAGCGTATAGTAAATTTCAGCGCCGTTCTCCGCCGTGATCGAGAGCGAAAACGCCCCGGCATAAAAGCCGCTTTTCGCCGAAAACCGCATTCCCGCCGCCTCATACGGGTTGTCGGCGGGCGGCGCGGTGACGGCGCTTTCGGCAGGCGGCACGGTCTCCGCCGTCTCCGAGGACTGCTCTGCGCACGACAGCAGTGCCGTACAGCAGAGCAGCAGTGCGGCAAGCTGCCGCTTCTGTGATGCTTTCATACAGTGTTCCTTTGTGTAAATTTAATCCCATGTGATGCCACTGAGCGTCACAGTGTGTTCCGGCAGTGAGGCCGCATCGCCGATGCTGCCGAGCTGGAATTTCAGATCGAGCTTTAAGTCAGACGGCGCCGTCACCGAAAAGCTGAAGTGTGTTTTCTCCGTCGGGACAGTGATCCGCTCATCGAGATAGCGCGTGTAGGCGGCGTCCTCTGCGGTCACGACGATCTCCCGCGCAGCCGTTGAGGCCGCGTCAAAGGTCAGCGTGTGCGTTTCTCCGGCACGGACGGTCTTTCCGCGCACCAGTCCCATGACGGCATATTCGAGCGTGCCGGCATCCGTGACGGTGATGACCGTTTCGCCGTCCCTGTTTGCAAGTGCAGCCGCCGAGCCCTCCGTATACAGCTCCAGCGGCAGGGAGGTCACCTGCGACGGCGCAAAGCTGCCGTCATACACCCGCACATAGTCGATGTCAAAGTGCTTTTCCCCGTCCGCAAACACGGCCGGATCGGCATAAATGCCGTCCACGCCGTCAAAGTGTCCGCCGACCGCCAGATTCAGAATCAGATAGAACTTCTGGTCAAACGGCGCGGGATACGCATGGCCGGCAGAGTACCAGTCCGTCTGCGTGCTGTAAAGCGTGTCATCGACATACCAGCGGATGACGCCGCGCTCCCATTCGACGGCATAGGTGTGCCAGTTTTCCGCAGAATCGCCCGCCGGGAACTGATAGTCCGCGGTCAGATAGGTGTTGTTCGGCCAGACATCCCCGAAGTGGACTGTGCCGCAGATCTTCTCCGGCGTACTGCCCCAGCCCTCCATGATGTCAATTTCGCCCGATGCCGCCCAGCCGCCGTAAAGGCTTTCCTCCGGCAGCATCCAGATTGCCGGCCAGAGGGATTTTCCGGCATCGCAGCGCGCCCGCACCTCGATTCTGCCGCCGCAGACCGAAAAGAGATGCTGTGTGCTGAGTCTGGCCGAGGTGTATTCATACTCGCCCTGCACCGCGTCGGAGAAATGCTCCTTCCTTGCGGCAATGGTCAGCACGCCGTCCCTGACGGACGCATTGGAATCGGTGTAGAATTCCTGTTCGTTGTTGCCCCAGCCGTTTGTGATGTAATTGCCGTCCGCGTCGAGCTTCCAGTTGCCGAGCTCATACGACCATTTTGTCCGGTCGAGCGCATCGCCGTCAAATTCGTCACACCAGAGCAGCTGCGGCGCATCGGCCGGGCTCAGAAGCTGCCGCTTGAGCAATGCCAGATCGACGGCATTCAGTCTGCCGTCGCGGTTCATGTCGGCGGCCGCGCCCTGCGCCGCAGTCAGCGTACCTGAACCGGTCAGCCAGTCCCGCAGCAGAAGGGCATCCGCCGGCGAGCAGCTCCCGTCTGCATTGACATCGCCGGGGACAGAGTGCTCCGTCTCCGCACCGCAGACCGCGGTCAGGAGCAGGCAGAGTGCTGCAGCGGACAACGCCGCAGTCAGAAATCGTTTCACAGGCAGTCCCTCCTTTCACTGTTACCCTTAATCATACCCCAAACCCGCCGAAAAGTCAAGCCGCGCCGGCATTGATCTAAAGC
>JAILIG010000147.1 GCA_024695445.1 Oscillospiraceae bacterium | reverse complement strand
ATAACAGTTTGAGATCAGCGCGCCCTCTGCATCGGTCGTACCCTCTGCTGCAATACCGCCCGCAGATGTTTCTGTTTTCAGGATAATGTTTCTCGCAAGGCATCCCTGAATGCTGCCGCCGTAGCTGTTCGGCAGCTCGCGTCCTTTTGCGTCATAGGCTCTTGCGCCCGCCGCAGAACCGACCACGCCGCCCGCGTTGAAGATATTGCCCTGTGCGGAATAGTAATAGACAGCGGAATCCGAGACCGAAGCAGGCTTGCCGGATATACCGCCGCAATAGAGATAGTAGTCCGGCAGCTCATTGGAAATGCCAAAATCCGTAACATAGCAGCCGTCAATCTGACCGCCGATGCCTGTGATCGCGCCGATGCAGTGCTCCGCGTGTTTTGTAGGCTCGACCGGTTCTTCCTCCGGCTCGATGATGTTGCCGTCCTCGTCATACTCGATCACATCCGGCGGCACGACTTCCATTGTCGTGACTGCCGGTTCGTTTTCATCTGCTTCCGGCTCCGGCTGCTTTACGGTAATAGAGGAATGCGACACCGAACAATGCTCGATGACTGTTTCACCGGTCTCATAAACCTGTTCATCTTCCGCGAGATAATGATAGTTATATGCCGTGCAGACAAGAAAGCCGTAATCCTTGTATTCGTCCGAAACGATCGCGGAATTGCGGATATTCACATTTTTGATGACCGCGCAGGATACAGTTTCAAACAGCGGCGCGTCGAGATTTTCAATCAGGAACCCGCTGCCGTCATATTCAAAATGCTCGGAATCCGGATCTACTTTCAGTTCATTGACCGTGCGGATCGGCGTGTGCGATGCCCAGACCGGAAAAGAAATATCCGCAGTTTGTTTGAAATACCCGCGCGCCTTTTCCTCGCTCATAAGCTCCAGCTGATCGAAATAGTCGATACGATACGGGTCATCTTTCGTTCCGGAGCCGCCGCCGTATTTCACCAGTACGCGGTACAGCTTGGTATCCTCGACGAAATCATACGTCTGTCCGCCGTAATACTCGATTTTCTTCCCGTTCGGGTCGCTTGTGAATCCCCACGAATAGCCGGGGACATGAGTGAAAAAGTCGGTCTTGTCGAATTCCGGCAGCAGGATATTTGCCTTTCCCTTACTGACCGCGCCCTTGAGCTGCAAGTCCTCAACCGGAACAGCGGAATAGCTGCGGTCGATCGTGACCGTGATCTGCTCGGCATTCTCTGCAATCTGTTCCTGCTTCGGGATAATCAGCCCGTCCTCGGCGACATTTGCAGACTCGACCGAAGTTTCAGGAATAGCAGTGCCGCGCCCGAAGCTCTTGCCGACCGCAAAAGCAGCCATCGAAAACGCTACTGCACCCCCCGCAAACGCAAGAATCAGGAACGGGGAATGTTTATGCTTCCGGACGATCTCGCCGGTTTTCCGGTCGCGTTTTTCGTTTCGCGGAATCTGCATCTCGCCGCTGCTGACGATCTCCGCCTCTCCGGTTTCGATTATCTTCTCAAAGCGGTCATTTTCCAGATTCGCCGTTATTTCCAGCTCTGTCCGGTAAACGAAATACTCCGCAACGATGACCTTACTGTGTGCGCCCTGCGTAAACAGCCGGTATTCGCGGCTTTCGATCACTCTTTCCTTGCTCAGTACCGGCACAACATCGCTGTCACTGGCATCCAGAATCAGAAACAGGATTACATTATGATCCTTTCCGGCTTCCAGCCGCACTTTACTAAAATACTTCAATTCAACTCCTCCTTACAGCGCCGCTTCTCACGCAGCATCATGACCGCACACAACCCGCCGCCCGCGCCCAGCACGACCAGATCAACCGGATAGAAGCGCCATGTTTCATCCGTATCCGAAGCCGTGGTTTCCTGCGCATCTGCATTGCTTTTTTTTACCTGATGATTCATCACCAGATTGAACAGCAGTGCGATCGCTGCGAGAATCGCAAACAGCGTGATCGCCCGTTTCTGCGTGAAATACCCGTGCACTTTCTCGACGCGTTTTCGGTGTCCCTCAAACATCATGTTCCTCCTTCCGGCATCAGATATTGCTGAATGTTCATCGCCGTCAGCGATACCCATTGTTTTTCATTCTCCGTAAATCCCAGCACCTGCATAACTTGCTCGGCAGAATAGAAGTTCAGCCCGAATGAATGCAGCGTGTGCAGATGATCGCAGGTGTAATACGGTGTCCGGATTGTCTCCGGCGTGTTATTCCGCGTTGCCTCCGCCGCTGTGACTTCATTGTTCAGCCGCGTCTGCATTCTCGCACCGAGCCGCATGTCAATGGTTAGGCCCCAGATTCCGTATACCGATGACCATTTGTTGACCGCCTGCACAAACACTGCATAAGCATTATCTACTTGCTGCTGCGCATAAGGCTGACCGGCAGCGGGCGTGTGGTTGTAGACATTTACCGCCGC
>JAILIG010000142.1 GCA_024695445.1 Oscillospiraceae bacterium | reverse complement strand
AGGTGTTTGAACAGTTCGGGCTGAAGCGGAAGCGCTGAACTGCTGACGGGGGCAAGAAGTTCGTATGAAAAAATCCGATCTGACAAAGGCGCAGCGCTGGCAGCTCGCGGATTACCTTGCGGAGCAGCGGCTGCCGGCCATCAATCCGGGCTGCCGGAAGGTCACGCCTGCCGATAATTTTTATTCGAGATATGTCAAGAGACTGCTCGATATCCTGATTTCGCTCTTTGTGCTGATTCTCACGCTGCCGCTCAATCTGGTCATCCTGATTATCACGGCGGTGACGCTCGGCACGCCGATTTTCTTTAAGCAGGAGCGCACCGGAAAGGACGCCAGAATCTTTCAGCTGGTCAAGTTCCGCAACATGACCAACGAGCGGGACGAGCGCGGAGAGCTGCTGCCGCCCGCAAGACGCGTGACGAAATGCGGCAGATTCCTCCGGAAGACCTCGCTCGACGAGCTGCTGAACTTCTGGAGCATCTTAAAGGGCGACATGAGCCTGATCGGCCCCAGACCGCTGGTGCCGGAATATACGCACAGATACAACGATTTCCACAAAATGCGGCTCGCGGTGCGTCCGGGCCTCGAATGTCCCCCGCGTGAGCCGCTCGACCATGTCTGGACATGGCAGGAGCAGTTTGACAACGACATCTGGTATGTGGAGCATATCAGCTTTCTGACGGACTGCAAAATGATTCTGAATCTGGTGCGCTTCGCACTGGACCGCAAGAGCGCCAAGGCGAGAGCCAGCGTGAACGAGCGCGGCACCTTCTTCGGCTATGACGAGGAAGGCAGAGTCATCAATCTGGACGGTGTGCCGCAGGAGATCGTCGATCAGATGTTTGACTGAGCGGCGCCGCCCGACCAAAACATAAGGATGGAAGCCCGATGGGAAAATTCAACGGAAAAACCCTTCTGATGCTCGGCTCCAATGTCGGAGCGACGGATATCATCAGCTACGCGAAGGCGAACGGCGCTTACACGATTGCCGCGGACTATTACCCGGTTGAGCGTTCCGCTGCAAAGCGCTGCGCAGACCTCGCCCTGCCGGTCAGCACGAACGATCTGGACGCGCTGAGCCGGATCATCGGGGAATATCATGTGGACGGCGTGCTTGCCGGTATCAGCGAGTTCAATCTGCTGAATGCGATGGAGCTGAGCCGCCGGCACAATCTGCCGTTTTACTGCACGCGGGAACAGTGGGACCGGATCGAGAGCAAGGACGAGTTCCGCAGGCTGTGCGAGGAAAACGGCGTTCCCTGCCCGAAAACCTATTATATCGGCAGAGAGCCGGATGCGGAAACCTTCCGGAGCATCTGCTATCCTGCCGTCTTAAAGCCTGTCGATGCCTGTGCGTCGGCAGGTGTGCATATCTGCCGCTCTGAGGAGGAGCTCCGGCAGAATCTGGACGATGCGCGGAGCCGTTCCCGCAGGGGCGATATCATCATCGAGGAGTTCGTCACCGGCAATGAATTCACCGCGCATTATGTGCTGGCAAACGGAAAGGCGGCGCTCGCCTGCATCGACAACCGCTATCCCGTGTCCCTGCACGGCGGCGAGGTCACCTCAATCCCGATTGCGCGGATCTATCCGAGCGTGTATACGGAGGGCTATCTCCGCGAGGCGGATGCGGCTGTCCGGAGCATGGCGGAGAGCATCGGAATGCAGGAGGGCATCCTCTTTGTGCAGGGCATCCACAACCCCGAAACCGGCGCCTTCCGGATCTTTGAAGCCGGTCTGCGCTGTGCCGGCGAGGCCCCGTACCGCTTCCTCAGCCGCGTGACCGGTCAGAGCTTCATTCACATTCTGGCGGACCATGCACTGCTCGGCTGCACCGATTACGATGTCACCGCCGAAAAGCCTGAGCTGGACGGCAAATGCTGCGGCATTGTCTCCTTTGCGGGCAGACAAGGCACGGTCGGCAGCATCACGGGACTCGACGAGACCGTCGCCGCGCTGCCGGATGTGCTGGAATATGAAAACCGCTATCCGGTCGGCAGAGAGGTGCCGGACACGGATACGCTGCGGCAGCTCATGATCCGCTTTGTGATCCTGAGCGAAAACCGGGCGGCAATGGAACAGACCGTCCGCGCCCTGAATGACGGCATTCAGGTGAAGGATACCGACGGCCGCGACATGGCGGTCAAATTTGATCCGGAACGACTCTGGAATGAATCTTAACGGAGGACTCTCCTATGAAAATTGCGATCACGGGTGCAGGCGGCTTTCTGGGCAGTGAGCTGCTGCGTCAGCTCTCCGGCCGGACGGACGCGGAGGTCACTGCATTTACCTTTGCGTTTGAGCGCGAACGGGCTGGCTTCCCGTCTGCGGAAAACATCTGCTGTGCGGACAATGCCCAAGCGGCGGACTTTGACTTCTCTGACACGGATGTGCTCATCAACTGCGCATTTCCGCGGAATGTGAACGACGAGAGCTTTGCCGGCGGGTTGGACTTTTTGCAGCGCGTGGTCGAAAAAGCGGCGGCGGACGGTGTCCGTTCCGTCATCAATATCTCCTCTCAAAGTGTCTACAACCAGAAGCGCAGGGAAGCTGCCGGCGAAGATGCCCCGATTGTGCTGGGCTCGAAGTATGCCGTCGGAAAGTACTTCTCTGAGCTTTTTGTCAATACCGTCTGCCGGAAGCTCCGGCACACGAACCTCAGAATGGCCAGCCTGATCGGAGCCGGCTTCAATCAGCGGATTACGAATCAGTTTGCGATGAAGGTGAAAAACGGCGAGCAGATCACGCTCACGGGCGGCGATCAGCTCTTCGGCTTCCTCGATGTGAGAGACGCCGCCGCCGGAATCCTCTGCGTCGCGTTTTCCGGGGGCGACTGGGCGGAAGCCTATAACCTCGGCACCTCCGCCGCGTATACTTTGCTCGAAATTGCCGAAACAGTGCATGAAATCGGTGCAGAGCGCGGCTTCAGCGCCCCGCGGCCCGTTGTGAGCGGCGAGGGCGAGTGGCAGAATTCTGCCGTGATCTGCACCCGGCTGTATGACCGGTTCGGCTGGAAGCCCGCGCACACGCTGCGGGATACCGTGGAAAGCATCTACGCGGCACTTTGATGCGGCAGAGGAGGATGAGAAGTGTTTATTATCGTAATCGGCAGAGCCTATCCCGAAAAGCGCAGCGGGATGATCGGCATTTTCGAGAAGGAACAGGCGCTGACGCTGCTCCATGCCGGACACAAGGTGGTGTATGCCTTTTCGGACAACCGCTCGGTCAAGGTCGTGCATTCGCTTAAAAAAATCAAGCGGGACGAGAACGGCCTGCTTGTCTACGGCCGGCAGATGCCGATTAAGGGCCTGCCCCAGCCGCTCTTTGACCGCATCAAGTCCGCAGAGCTGAAAAAGCTCATCCGCCGGATCATTGACGAGCAGGGGATGCCCGATGCCATTCACATCCACTTCCCGCTGCTGACCGTGACGGCGCCCGTGCTGGACTATATCAAAACGCTTCCCTGCAAACTGGTCTGCACCGAGCACTGGACCAAGGTGCAGAACAAGACGATTGCCCCGCGCCGTGTCACGCTTCTGAAAAAGGCGGTCGGGCAGGCTGATGCGTTCATCAGCGTCAGCTCCAAGCTGCGCGACAGCGTGCGCGATCTGACGAAAACCGAAAAGGAACTCTATGTCGTGCCGAATGTGGTGTCGGCAGATTTTCATTATATTCCGAAGAAGCAAAAGGATGCGGATACCTTCTCCTTTGCCGCAGTCGGCCGGCTCGTGCCGGTCAAGCGCTTTCATGTCGCTGCGGCTGCCTTTGCGAAGGCGTTTCGTGACAATCCGGCCGTCAGCATGAAGATCGTCGGCGGCGGCGTCGAATACGCTTCCCTTGCAAAGCAGATCAAAGAGCTCAATATGCAGGACAGAATCATCCTGACGGGCGTGAAGGAGCGCAGAGAGGTCGCGGAGATCCTCGGACAGACCGACTGCTATGTGTCGGCGAGCGTGCTGGAAACCTTCGGCGTGCCGTTCATCGAGGCGTGGGTGACGGGCATTCCGTGCATCGGCGCAAAGGACGGCCCGATCGACGAGTTTTTCACGGAGGACAGGGGAATGCTGTTCCCGCCGGATGATGTGGATGCGCTGGCTGCCGCGATGCGCACCATGTACGAAAAGCGTGCGCAGTTTGACGGTGAGCAGATTTCAAAATGGGCCGTGAGTCATTTCTCGGAGGAGAGCGTCGCGGCAAGACTGGCGGAAATCTATGGGAATTAAGCTCTCTGTTTCTCTGAAAAGTCCGCTGCGCCGTAGCTTCAGTCTGGCGGAGGCCGTCTATTTCGGACTGCTGCTGCTGTACTTCCGGCCGGCGAATTACATCATCGGCGCAGGATTTTATAAGCTGCTGTCCCTCTGCCTGATTATGGTGGCGGCAGGACTTGCGGTCTATGCGATCTTTTCCTCGGCGTGCAGGCTCTTTCTGCGGGACGACCGGTATTATGCGCCGTCGTTCCCCGTGCTGATGCTGGCGCTGCTGTTCTTCTGGTGTATGTTCTGCTCCAGCCTGATTAACTATGTGAAGGGCAACCCGATCGACACGAACCCCGCACTGCTGTACACCTCGACCGGCGTCGGGCTGACGCTGCTGTCGGACATCGGGCTGACGAAGCGGCCGAAGGCGTATCTGCGCCGCTTTATGGGCGTCGGCTCCATGATGTGTATGCTGAACAACCTGACGATCTTTGTGTTCAAGTCCTCCGGCGGCTTCCGCGGCGATACGAAAAGCTGGCGCGGCTTCGGTCTGGCGGACAAGAGCAACTTTTATCTGCTGGCGGAGGACAATGCGTCCTTCTTCTGGGCGTGGCCGGTGCTGATCGCCGTCTGGTGCTACTATTACCTCTTTGACCGCTCTGCGAGGATGAAGCGCTGGGCGATTATCTATACGGCTGTGACGGTCGGCGCATACTTATATGCCTGGTCGATGATGGCAATGCTCTGCTTTCTGGCAACAGTCGGACTGCTGTATCTGAGCCGCCGCTATATCAGCCGCCGGAAAAAGCCGCAGCTGAAGCTTGTCGGCTTTGTCTCCGGCTTCAATCTTCTGGTGTTTGCGGCGCTGTTTGTGAACTACCTGATTTCCGTCGTGCAGATCGTGTCCCGCTTTTCTTATTTTCTGGAGCATTACCTGCATAAATCCGCAAATCTGAGCGGCCGTGTCCAGATCTGGAACAAGGCACTCCGGTACATCCGGACCGCCAGACTGATTGGCTTCGGCAATGAGGCGGCTGCCTATTCGGAGTATAAGATCAGCATCAATCACACGCACAATCTGCTGCTGGAAACGATGTACCGCGGCGGCATCATCGGCATCGTGATTCTGCTCGTCATGCTGTTTGCGCTCGGCATCCGCGGCAAAAAGGTGGAGTCCGAGCCGCTTTACAAATTCCTTGCACTGGCGACGGCGCTGTTTATCATGTTCTGCTCCTTTGAATTTGCGTTTTACAGATATCCGTATGTGATCGTGCTGGTTCTGATTGCCCACACAGAGCTGTTTCATGAGAGAGAGCAGCTGATTCGAAAGCTGAACAGGGGGTAGCCTTCTACAAAATGAAAATCGGTATTATGACACTGACCGGAACGAGCAATTACGGCGCAGTGTTTCAGATTCATGCGCTGCAAAAGGTGCTGGAGCAGCAGGGACAGGACTGCGAGACGATCCGCTATGACAATCCGGTCATTCTGATGGATCATCAGCCGAAGCGTCTCTTCCGGAAAAAAGGCTTCAAAAAGAAGATCAAGGCAGTCCTTGCCTACCGCGCCTATGCGGGGCGGTACCGGAATTTTCAGGCGTTTGAAAGAAAATACTGCCGGTTCAGCGAGAAAACCTATACGCGGGAGACCATTGCCGAGGCAAACCGCGTGTATGACTGCTTTGTCGCCGGCAGCGACCAGATCTGGAACTACGATATCACGGGGAAGGATCCGAACTACTTTCTGGCCTTTGCCGGAGCGGACAAAAAGCTCTGCTCCTATGCAGCCAGCAGCGGCAAGGACAGCCTCTCCGAGGCGGAGCTCGCTGTTGCCGTGCCGGCCCTGAGCCGTTACGAGGTGCTGAGTGTGCGCGAGGAAAAGCTCCGGCACAGCCTCTCGGAGGTGCTTCCTGCATCCGCTGCGGCACGCCTCCGCACGAACATTGATCCGACCTTGCTGCTCGATCAGAGCTACTGGAAGCAGTTTGTCGGGGAGCGGCCGCTCGAAAAGCCGTATATCTTCCTCTATCTGTTCCGCGAGACGCCGAAGTCGATGGCGCTTTTGCAGGAGCTTCAGCAGAAGACCGGCTGCGAGATCGTCTATGCCTCCAAGTACAACAGCCACAAGCACCGCTATCTGTATGTCCCGACGCTTTCCCCTTCGGAATTCCTGAACTATATTTATCACGCCGCGTATGTGATGACCGGCTCGTTCCACGCAATGTGCTTTTCCGTGCAGTTTGAAAAGGAATTCTTCCTGACCGGCTCTGCCTTTGCCGAGCGGAACGAGCGGCTGTATTCGCTGGTCCGGCTGCTGGGAATTCAGAACCGCACAATGGATGACCTGACCGATCATCCGGCGGAAATCGACTATCCCGCCGTGAAGCGGACTTTGGCGGAGATGCGTGCGGAGTCGATGCGGACCATCTCCGAAATTTGCGAAAGGGACAAAGGGTGAACCGCAGTGACCAGAGAAGAAAAGCTCGCCAAAAATACCATGATTCTTGCGATCGGCACATTTCTCCCGAAGCTGGCCGCCTTTATTACGCTGCCGATTCTGACCGGCTGCCTGACAAAGGAGGACTGGGGCTTTTATGAGCTGATCGTCGATCTCGTTTCTCTGATTCTTCCGACGGCGACACTTCAGATTCAGACAGCGGCGTTCCGGTTCCTGATTGACCGGAAGGACAAGCAGGAGGATGTCAGGAGCATCATCACCAATATCTATGCGTTCATTGTGCCGATTTCGGTCGCCGCGCTGCTGATTCTGTATCTCTGCCTGTACTTTCTGGTACCGGGGCAGCCGTCCTCGATCAAGCTGCTGATCTGTCTGTATTTCTTCGCGGACATTCTGGTCAATGCCGCAAGACAGGTATCCCGCGGCATGAGCAAAAATCTGTTTTATTCGCTGAGCGCGATTGTCAGCGCTCTGTGCAAGATCATCTTCGCGGTAGTGTTTGTCTGGTGGCTGAAGGTCGGTCTGGAGGGCGCGGTCTGGGCGCTGTTCCTTGCCTCGCTGATCTCGCTGATCGTCCTTTCGCTGCTGATCCGGCTGCACCGGTATATTGATCTGCACAGCATCAGCGTAAAGCAGATCAAGGAGCTGATCGCCTATTCGTGGGGCATGGTGCCGAACTGTATGTCCATGTGGGTCATGCGTGTGTCCGACCGCTTTGTCGTCACCGGCTTCATGGGCTATGCCGCCAACGCGATCTATTCCGCCGCAAACAAGATTCCGTCCATTCTGACGATTGCGCAGACGACCTTCACGATGGCATGGCAGGAGAACGCCAGCATCGTGTCCAAGGACAAGGACGCGGGCGCGTACTACAGCTCGATGTTCCGGACGATGTTTGACCTGATGGCGGGCTTTCTGGGTCTGCTCATCAGCGCGACGCCGCTGCTTTTCAAGCTGCTGATCCGCGGCGATTACGGCGACGCCTACCCGCATATGCCGATTCTGTTTCTGGCAATGTTCTGCTACAGTATGTGCGCCTTTCTGGGCGGCATCTATGTCGCGTACATGGACACCAAGAGCGTCGGTATCACGACGCTGGCGGCGGCAATCTGCAATCTGCTGATTGACCTGCTGACGATCAAATTCATCGGAATCTATGCAGCATCCGGTTCGACCTTAATCAGCTATCTGCTGCTGTTCATTTTCCGGGCGGTCGATGTCAGAAAGCTCGTCGCAATCAAGTACGACATCCGGCGGATCCTTGTGATTGCCTGCATCCTGATTGCCGAATCCGCCCTCTGCTTCCTCCACACGCTCCCGACCGACTGCATCAATCTCGTGTTCGGCGTAATCGTGTTCTGCGTGCTGAACCGGGCGCTGATCCGTGCGGTCTGGACCAAGGGCACCGGGCTGTTGAAGAAGAAGCTGCACCGCTCCTGAGCACATTCCATTTTCCAGAACTGAGGTGATGACCTTGCCGGCTGAATCCTATCTGCCGCACCGTTCCACGCGGTATGTGAACACCGAACAGAGCAAATCGGAAAAGCCGCTGCCCGAACTGTATTCTGACACCGTACACTGCTGCGGCTGCACTGCCTGTGCGTCGTCCTGTCCCGCCGGGGCAATCAGGATGACGCCGGACGCCGAGGGCTTTTTATACCCGGAAGTCGATGCCGCGGTCTGTGTCCGCTGCGGAAAATGCACGAAGGTCTGTGCGTTTCAGAAGCATCAGGGCGGACAGAAGGAGGAACGCGGCGAGCCCGCGGTCTATGCCGTCAAGCACAGGGACGAGGCGGTTCGTGCCGCATCCCGTTCCGGCGGAATCTTCACGGCGCTGTCCGACGCCGTCCTCAGACAAAACGGCGCAGTGTACGGCTGCGCGCTGACGGAGGATTTCCGTGCGGTGCATATCCGTGCCGCAGACAGCCGCGAACGCGACAGAATGCGCGGCTCCAAATATGTGCAGAGCGACTTGAATGATGTGTTCCCGCAGATTCGGGCGGATCTTCAGGCGGGGACGCCGGTGCTCTTTACCGGAACCTCCTGTCAGGT
>JAILIG010000141.1 GCA_024695445.1 Oscillospiraceae bacterium | reverse complement strand
TGACCGTGAGCGCGCCTATCAGCATCCCGAACGCATCGCGCTTGTCACAAAGTATATCCTTGACCACTTCGACCAGAAGACCTATCGCAGAGCCTATGAGCGTACTTACGGCCATACCGTCCTGACGAATGTTGCGGAAGTCGCAGAATCAAAGCACCGTGAGCTGATAGAAGAAAAGAAACAGAAGCAGCGCGTCAGCGGCTTCAATTCGATATTCGCGGTTTCTTCCGTGCAGGCAGCCAAGCTGTACTACGAGGAGTTCCTGAAGCAGATGGATGCGAAACCGGAAAAGGCGCTGAAAATCGCCGTGATCTACAGCTACGGCGCAAATGAGGAGGATCCCGACGGAATCATTGACGAAGAAGATCCGGAGAACACCTCTGCCCTTGACTCCACTGCGCGGGATTTTCTTGAAAAAGCGATTGGTGATTATAACCGGCAGTTCAATACAAATTATGACACATCCGGCGACAAGTTCCAGAGCTACTACAAGGATGTCTCTCTGCGCATGAAGAACAAGGAGCTTGATCTGCTGATCGTGGTCAATATGTTCCTAACTGGTTTTGACGCGACCACGCTCAACACGCTGTGGGTAGACAAGAACCTGAAAATGCACGGCCTCATTCAGGCATTCAGCCGCACCAACCGTATTTTGAATTCGATCAAGACCTTCGGAAATATCATCTGCTTCCGCGCACTCAAAAAGCGGACGGATGCCGCGATCGCGCTCTTCGGCGACAAAGCAGCCGGCGGCATCGTGACCTTGCAGAGCTTTGATGATTACTATAACGGCTATGAGGACAGCAAGGGCAAGCACATTGACGGCTATGCGGATATGATTGACAGGCTGCAGACAGAGTTCCCGCTTGATGAGTGGCCGATCGTCGGCGAAGAGCGCCAGAAAGAGTTTATCGCTCTGCTCGGTGCGATCCTGCGTATGCGGAATCTGCTTCAGAGCTTTGACGAGTTTGAGGGCAAAGAGATCATCTCTGAGCGGGACTTTCAGGATTATCTCGGCAAATATCAGGATCTGCGTGATGAATGGAACGAGCGCAGAAAGAAAGGCACCCTGACCTCGATCGACGACGATATCGTATTTGAGATCGAACTGATCAAGCAGATCGAGATCAATATCGACTATATTCTGATGCTTGTGACGCAGTACCATGACAGCCACGGCAAGGACAAGGAAGTGCTGATCACGATCCGGAAAGCGGTCGAGTCCAGCTCTGAGCTGCGAAGCAAGAAAGACTTGATTGAGAATTTCATTGCCGGCATCACCGAGGTCGACGATGTGATGAACGAGTGGCACAGCTATGTGGCGGCAGAACGGGAAAAAGAACTTGTAAATCTGATCGCGGAGGAGAAACTCAAGGAAGCTGAAACCAGAGCATTCATCTCCAACGCCTTCCGCGACGGCGGCGTAAAGACCACCGGCACAGACATTGACAGGATCCTTCCGCCGATGCCGCGCTTCGGCGGCGGCAGCCGCAGGGAGAAAAAAGAAACCGTCATTGAAAAGCTCAAGGCTTTCTTTGAACGGTTCTGGAATATCTGATAACATATCACTGAGGGCGCCCCCGCGGGGGCGCCCGGTCATTTCTTTGTACAAGTTCAGGTCTCGAAAAATGGTAAATGAATGGCAAATGCATTCTGGTAGTAAGCGTCAAACCTTTCGCGTCTACCCTCCGCGGGTCTAAAGGAGTATAATAGACTCTAAGCAGATCCATAGACTATTGGGGACATTCTAAAATGGTCCATGGAGTATGTTGGAGTAAATTAGACACAGGAGGAATCGGTATGGATGCGAAAACTACAGCGCTTGCAGCAGTCAAACAGGAAGTGCGTATGCAGGAATGGTCAGCGCAAATCGCAGAACAGCAGGCAAGCGGCCTGACTGTTCGGCAATGGTGTATTGAGAACGGAGTTAAACCCAAGACTTATTACTATCATTTGAAAAAGGTACGGGAGCAATTCCTGGATTCTTCTCCGACAATCGTGCCGTTGAATGTGCCGCAGCAGAGTGCAGATATCCGCATTGAAAAGAATGGTGTGCAAATCTCGCTGCCTGCAAACATCTCACCGGATACATTGCTGGCTCTGGTACAGTCACTATGCTGAATAATCTGCCTGCCGGTCAGCAAGTTTATCTGGTTACCGGTTACACAGACCTTCGCCGCTCGATTGATGGCCTTGCAATGATCGTTCAGGGCCAGCTGCATCTGGATCCGTTCAATACTGCACTGTTTTTGTTCTGCGGCAGACGCCGGGATCGCATCAAGGGCCTGCTGTGGGAAGGCGACGGTTTCCTGCTTCTGTATAAGCGGCTGGACAACGGACAATTCCAATGGCCGCGCAATGAAACAGAAGCCAGACTCTTAACGCCGCAGCAGACCAGATGGCTTCTGGAAGGTCTGATGATCGAACAGCCGAAGGCGATCCGTGAAGGAAAACCGGGCGCATTATACTAAAGAAAAGCAAGGAGAATCCGGCGATTTTCCTTGCTTTTTCGCTCGTTTTATGGTATAATATAGGTAGTCAAAAACGAGTGGAGGTGTGCGGAATGTCTGAGCGGGATATTGAAAAACTTGTTGCAGATCATGCTGCACTCCAAAGTGAAAATACTGTCCTGAAAGAAGAGCTTGCACAGATGCAGGAACAGCTCACATGGCTGAAAAAGCAGATCTTCGGACGTAAAACAGAACAGAGCTCCGTCATCATGGATAACGGTACGCAACTGCCGTTGTTTCCAGGAATGCAGGTTCCGGCAGTAAAGAAAGCAGAAGAAACGGTTACCGTTTCAGAGCACAAGCGCAAGAAAAAGCGTACACATGATGACTGGATGAGTGCGCTCCCAGTTGAGGAGATTGAGCATAAGGAAGAACATCCGGTATGCGAAATCTGCGGTGCAGAAATGCAGGAGATCGGCAAGGAAAAGGCATATGATGAGCTGGTCTATACACCTGCGAAATACCATATCCGGCGGCATATCGTTTATACCTATAAATGCCCGAACTGCGGTGAAACCCCTGAAAATGACGGTAACTATGCAGATGACATTGAGCACTGCAATATCCGTCGGGCAGATTATCCGAAGCCGATGATTCCGGGCAGCTTCTGTTCGCCGGAACTGCTGGCACATATCGCGTATGAAAAATATGCAAAAGCAGTACCGCTGCACAGGCAGGAAAAAGACCTGGCATCGAAACATATCCCGCTGCTGAAAGCGACAATGTCCAACTGGGTCATGGCTGCTGCGGAACAATGGTGCCTTCCGATTGTGCAGAAGATGCATGAAATGATGCTCGCCGGTAATGTGATCCATGCAGATGAAACGCGGATTCAGGTGCTGCATGAGGAAGGCAGAAAAGCAACTGCCGAATCGAAGATGTGGGTATACTGCAATGACCGCAGTATCATCATATTCGATTACAAGCCGACCCGAAAGGGAGAAAATGCGCAGGCATTCCTGCGGGATTTTCACGGCTATCTGGTCCGGGACGGATACAGCGGGTATCATGTGGTGACCGGCGTGAAGCACTGCGGGTGCATGACGCATGCGAGGCGGTATTTCGTCAATGCAATGCCGAAAGACAAGTCCGCGTATGGTTCGTCAATCGCAGCGGA